>NZ_JAINEZ010000040.1:0-45265 GCF_019873065.1 Sphingobium sp. PNB | reverse complement strand
AGGCCAATACATTCCCCCTCCCGCAGGCGGGAGGGGTTAGGGGTGGGCTGGCGCGACATCTGCGTCGTTTTGCAACCGCTAACCTGGAAGCTCGCTTCGCTCGCGCCCACCCCCTAGCCCCCTCCCGCCTGCGGGAGGGGGAATGAGGGGCTTCAGCCTCAATCCCGTTTCAATATGTGCATCGCCAGCACCGTCATGGCTTCGCTGGCGGTGGCGATCACCTGGTCGGCCTGGGGCGCCCAGAAGGGACTGTGCAGCGACGGCAGGCTGACCTCACCGGCCTTCGCCTTCGCCATCTGGTCTGCCGGCACGCCGCCGACCCAGAAGATGAAGCTTTCGATGCTCTTGTCGGCGCGGTAATAGCGGCCAAAATCCTCTCCCGCCATGGAGGGTCTGGTTTCGCTGACGGTGCCCTCGGGGAAATGGGCCTTCAGCACGTCCGCCATCCGGTTGGCGAAGGCGGGCGGATTGTAGGTGGAGGGCGTGAATTCGTCCTTTACGGAGATCACCGGCATCCTGTCGTCCGGCACGCCCGCCGCAATGGCTTCCCCGCGGGCGACGCGTTCTATGCCCCGGATCAGCTTTTCCCGGGTTTCATCGGAATAGCTGCGCACGGTGAGCAGCATCTTCGCGTCGTCGGGAATGACATTATGCTTGGCGCCGCCCATGAAGCTGCCGACGGTGACGACGGCCGGGTCGAACGGGTCCTGTTCCCGGCTGACCAGCGTTTGCAGCGAGGTCACGATCCGCGCGCCGATCACGATCGGGTCGCGCGTCGTCTGCGGATAGGCGCCATGGCCGCCCACGCCCCGCACCAAAAGGTCGACGCTGTCCACATTGGCGAGCGCGAAGCCCGGCGTATAGCCGATCTTCCCCGCCTCCAGATTGGCGGCGTCGTGGAAGGCGATGGCATGGGTCGGGCGCGGGAAGCGGGTGTAGAGCCCATCCTCCAGCATCAGCCGCGCGCCACGGCCCACTTCCTCGGCCGGCTGAAGGATCATCACCAGCGTGCCCTTCCATTCCTCCTTCATCGTGGAGAGGAGCCGCGCGGTTTCGATGAAGGCGGTCATGTGCGTGTCATGGCCGCAGGCGTGCATCACGCCGGTTTCGGCGCCGTCGGCGGTCTTGGCCTTCACCCTGGAGGCGAATTCCAGCCCCGTCTGCTCGGTCACGGGCAGTCCGTCCATGTCCGCGCGGATCAGCAGCACCGGGCCGGAGCCGTTCTTCAGTACCGCGACCACGCCCGTTCCACCGACCTTTTCGGTGACGGTGAATTTCATCGCCTTCAACCGCCGGGCGAGCTTGGCGGCGGTGGCGCTTTCCTGTTCGGACAGTTCGGGATTGGCATGCAGGTCGCGATAGAGGGTCATCAGCCCATCCATGTCCTTCGCGATGGTCGCTGCGATGGCATTGGCCGGCGTCGCGGGCGTCGCCCCATTCACAGGCGCGCCAGGGGACTGGGCATGGGCAATGGAGATAAGGCTGGCGGCGGCCATGACGGCCGTCAACGCATGACGCATCGATGGGTCTCCCTGATGGAAGAAGCAACCATAAGCGGATTTGCCGCGCCTTTTAAGGGGCTTCGGCATGTCCAGCCTGTTTCCCCCAAGCAAAAGCGCCCGCCGTTGCCGACGGGCGCTCCTGCCGATGCCATGGGAGGGATCAGAAGTGGAAGATCACGCCAGCCGTGGGCCGGAAGCTGTCGAAATCATAGGTTTCGGTCTGGAAGCGCAGGCGGATGCCGCTATTGCCCGTGACGCCGCCCAGACCGATGTCCTTCGGGCCGACCTCGACGCCCAGGCCGTACATCCAGTCCTTGCGGTCCGGCCAGCCGCCCTTGCCGTTGACCCACTGATAGCCGGCCGACGCGAAGATCATGCCGCTTTCACCGGCCCGCGCGCCGAAACGGCCCTTCACCCCATATTCCCAGTCAATGTCGCTGAAACCCTTGGTCGCATTGCCCTCGACGCCCACGAAGACGGGACCGAGCGGCACGTTGACGCCCGCGACGCCGCTGATGATCGCGCCGTTCATGATCGTCTCGCCGGGCACGCTGCCGAATTCGGTGCCACGGTCGAAGGTGTGATAGCCGCCCAATATGCCGACATAGGGTTCGACGCCGAAGGCCTGGGTGCCGTCGGGCGCCGTTTCCTCCTGCGCCGACGCGACGGAAGGCAGCGCCGCAACAAGTGCGGCCGCAACGAGATATTTCTTCATGAGGAGTCCCTTTTCCAATTTCGCCGCATGGCGTGTCGGAGGGGATAACCTGCGCTGGTCGCATCAGGTTTCCTCAATGAAAACAAATCCTTCCCGCTGTCCCCAATATGACACAATCCATGTTAAGGAATTGCGCGCAGACGACTGGGATGGATATGGCTATTGCGCGGTCCAGCCGCCGTCGATGCTCATATTGGCGCCGGTGATGTTCGCGGCGGCATCGCTGCACAGATAAAGCGCCATGGACGCCACCTGATCGACCGTGACGAACTGTTTGGTCGGCTGCCCCGCCAACAGGACGTCGTTCATCACCTGCTCCCGCGTCATGCCGCGCGCCTTCATCGTGTCGGGAATCTGGTTCTCCACCAGCGGCGTCCACACATAACCGGGCGAAATGCAGTTCGCCGTGATGCCGAAGGTCGCCAGCTCCAGCGCCAGCGTCTTGGTGAAACCCGCGAGGCCATGCTTGGCCGTCACATAGGCGCTCTTATAGGGAGAGGCCGTCAGCGAATGCGCCGAAGCCGTCTGGATGATCCGTCCCCATTTCTTCTCCTTCATGAAGGGAATGGCGAGACGGGACGTGTGGAAGGCGCTGTTGAGGTTGAGCGCGATGATGAGGTTCCATTTGTCGACCGGGAAATCCTCGACCGGCGCCACATGCTGCACCCCTGCATTGTTGATGAGGATGTCGACGCCGCCGAATGCGTCCGCCGCCTCCTTCATCATCGCCTCGATCTGCTCGGTTCTGGTGAGGTCATGGCCGCTATAGAGCGCCTTCGCCCCGCTCAACGCCTCCAGCCCGGCGCGTTCCTTCTCGATCGCGTCCGCATCTCCGAAGCCGTTGATGACGACATTCGCGCCTTCCCCGGCCAGCGCCTTGGCATAGGCAAGGCCGATGCCGGAGGTCGATCCGGTGATGAGGGCGGTCTTGCCGGACAGGAATTGGCTGCTCATGCCTGCTTCTCCTTGAGATGGTCGGGGGCGTCGAGGTCGAAGGTGGAGCTTTTCCCATTGACGATGTTGCGGGCGATGAGGTCGCCCTTGTGCATCACTTCCTCCACCGCGTCGCGGCCCTGCGCCCAGTGGTCGAGCATGGTGGAGCGGGAAAATTCGAAGTCGCGCGCTCCGCTTTCCCACGCGCGGCTGCGATAAATGAGGTGGACGATGTTGACCGAACCCACGTCCAGTAACTGGCGCAGCCGCTGCGCGTCCGCGTCCTCCTGCAATTCGGGCGGCAGTTTGTCGAGCAGGGCGCGGATCGCCTTATGCTCCTTGCGCAGCCGCAGATACTGGTCCGTCACCTGGCGGGTGCGGCTGGAATATTGAATGTCCTTGGTCCGGGAATAGACATCGGTCATCTGCCGGGGCATTGGCCCTTCGGCGGGGAACAGGTCGACCTGGAACACCAGCATATCCTCGCTCTGATGGTCCAGCACATGGGCGAGCGGGGTGTTGGACACGATGCCGCCGTCCCAATACCAGCGCCCGTCGATCTCGATGGGCGGCAGGCCCGGGGGCAGAGCGCCCGATGCCATGATGTGGCGCGCGTCGATCCGGGTGTTGCCGCCCCGGCCGCGCGTATCCCAATAGGCGAAATTGCCGCTTTCCACATCCACTGCGCCCACCGACAGCCGCACGGGCCCGTCATTCAGCAGGTCCCAGTCGATGCAGGCGTCCAGCGTGTCCTTCAGCGGCGCACTGTCGTAGAAGCTGATCGCGCCGGCCGTCCCTTCCGGCATCAGCGGCGCGGGCCAGAGGCGCGGGCGGAACATGCCCGGCACGCCGAAGGTCGCGACCGTGCCCGCCGCCATCAGATGGGCGGCCTCCCGGATATGGTCGATTTCCGGCAGGACGACATTGGGCATGCCGCCAGAGACGGTCAGCCAGAATTTCTTGAGCCGGCTGAGGCGCTTGTGCGGCGGATTGCCGGCGATGATGGCGGCGTTGACCGCGCCGATCGAAATGCCCGCGACCCAACTGACGTCGATTCCCAACTCGTCCAGCCGCTGATAGACGCCCGCCTGGAAGGAGCCGAGCGCTCCGCCGCCCTGCAGCAACAGGGCGACTTCGCGGGGGAGGGGAAGCGGCATATTGGCGCGCCTGCGCGGCTGGGATTCGGTGTCGGCCATGTCGCAGCGCAATATAGAATAGTCTTCCGGCATTCCAACTGAATGTCTCGTTACATTCTCTTCATGGGACGGTGCGCTCGCCGCAACCCGCATTGCATCGGGGACGTTTCCACCGGCGACGGAATGGAATAGGCAGGGCAAGGAAAGAGAGGGACGAGATGCGGCTCGACGACGAACGGGAAAGCACCAATTTCGAGATCCAGGAGGGTCGCGGCGGCTTCGGCGGCGGGATGGGCGGTGGTCTGGGCCTGCTGCTGCCGCTGATCGGCAGCCGTTTCGGCTGCGGCGGGATCGTCGTGGTGCTGATCATTCTGGCGGTCATGGGCGTCAATCCCCTGAGCCTGATGGGGGGTGGCGGCCAGATGCCGCAGGGGAGCGAGGTCAGCCGCGACACCTCCAAACTCAGCGATATACAGCATTGGTCCCTGAAGGTGCTGGGATCGACCGAGCGCGTCTGGGGGTCGCTCTTCCAGCAGGCCGGCCGGCAATATCAGCCGACGGTCCTTTACTTCTATTCCCAGAGCGGCGTGTCGGGCTGCGGCGCGGCGCAAAGCGCCATGGGCCCCTTTTATTGCCCCAATGACCGCAAAGTGTATCTCGACACCGACTTCTTCACCGAACTGCGCCAGCGCTTCGGCGCCCCTGGCGATTTCGCCCAAGCCTATGTGATCGCGCATGAAGTCGGCCATCATGTGCAGGATCTGGAGGGGACTTTGGGCGAGGTGAACCAGCGGCAGCGCGCTGTCAGCGAGGAACAGGGCAATGCGCTGCAGGTGCGGGTCGAATTGCAGGCGGACTGTTATGCGGGCGTCTGGGCCAAGCGCACCGGCCTCATGGAATCGGGCGATCTGGAGGAGGGGATGAAGGCGGCGCAAGCCATAGGCGACGATACGCTGCAAAAGGCGGCCGGCCGCCGTCCCGTGCCGGAAAGCTTCACCCACGGCACCAGCGAACAGCGGATGACCTGGCTGCGCAAGGGACTCGACAGCGGCGATCCCGCGCAATGCGACACCTTCAAGGAAATGTGAGGTCCGGCCCTATTCGGGCACCTCGTCGGACGGCTGCACGCCTTCGATCGGCGTCGGGTTCGGTACGGGCGCAGCGGGCAGCCCTGCGCCCGGGGCGAGGAAGGGTCTGCCGGCTTCGGGCATGGGCTGGCCCAAGTCCGCAGCGCCCGGATCTTGGGCGCCGGTGTCTTGGGGCGGCGTTGGGGACGGCGCGGCCTGGGCGGGCATCACCACGGGCGCTGAAGCCGGAACAGCTGAAGCCGGAACAATCGCCGCGGACGGCACGACATGACTGGATTGGGGCACGAAGCTTTCCACCGTCAGTACGATGATCGGAGCCGCGATTAGGGTCACGGCGGCAAAGGCCTTGTAGATCATGGGGCGCGTCCATTCATGATCACGTCATCATAGGCGCGGATCGTAAATAAAATGCTGTCGCCCCCTTTGGAGGTGGCTGGCCTGATTGCGGCGATCCCCCCGACGCCCCGCTCCTCCGCAGGAGCGCGGTGGGTCTGGCCGATCCGACGGAAACTAATGCCGGTCGAGTTTCTCCAGCAGGTCCAGCATGTCGTCCGGAACAGCGCCGCTACCCGCACGGAAGGTCGAACGCAACGCATTGCCGATGCCCTCATAGGGCTGCGGAACGCCGATATTCAGGACGCGGCGGATCGCGCCATCCTGAATCCGGGCCGACCGGCTGAGGGGTTTTCGTTGCATTTCCATGGTAAGATAACTGCCAAGCGGCGCAAAAGTTTCTGGTGTTCGTCGCAATGGCACGCAATATCGGCTCCATTATGGGAGATTCATGGTGACGGACCGTTTGGCGGTCGCGGCAAGGATCAGGGCGCATTCGCCTTTCCTGGCCCGGCAATTGGATCGCTTTCCGGATGTTGCCGATCTGGTGGAGAGCGGAGATTTCGAGGGGGCCTGGGCCGCCGCGCAGCAGGTGGCAGCGCCCGATGACGGCATTGCCCGGTCGCTGAGGCGCAGGCGTGGCGCGGTGGCCCTGGTGACCGCAGCCGCCGATCTGGCGGGCGTCTGGGGACTGGACCGGGTCACGCGCACCCTGTCGGACTTTGCCGACCAGGCGCTGGAGGAGGCGCTGGCCGCCGCCATGGCGGAGCGCTATCCGGACGCGGAGAAGCGGGGTTTCGTGGTGCTGGCGCTCGGCAAGCATGGCAGCCGGGAACTGAACTATTCGTCGGACATCGATCCGATCCTGCTCTACGACCCGAAGACGCTGCCCCATGGCGAGCGGGAAGACCCGGCGGACGCGGCCGTGCGCATTGGCCGGCGGGTCAGCGAACTATTGAATGCCCGGGACGGCGACGGCTATGTGTTCCGCGTCGACCTTCGCCTGCGCCCCTCTCCGGAGGCGACGCCCATCGCCCTGCCGGTGGAGGCGGCGATCGGCTATTATGAATCGACCGCGCTCGGCTGGGAGCAGGCGGCGTTCATCCGGGCCCGACCGGCGGCGGGCGACCTGCCGCTGGGCGATTATTTCATGCAGGCGATCCGCCCCTTCGTCTGGCGCCGCAGTCTGGATTTCGGGGCCATCGATGCGATCACGGACATCTCCCGCCGGATCCGCGACCATTATTCGCAGGGTCAGGCGTTCGGGCCGGGCTATGACCTCAAGCGCGGGCGCGGCGGCATAAGGGAAGTCGAATTCTTCGCGCAGGTGCACCAGCTCATCCATGGCGGGCGCGATCCTTCCCTGCGGTCGGGCAATACGCGTGAAGCCTTAGGTGCCTTGGCGGCCGCCGGCGTGTTCGAAGCGGAGGTCGCCGCCAGGCTGGACGAGGCCTATGTCCTCTTCCGCACCGTCGAGCACCGGTTGCAGATGGTGGAGGATCGCCAGACCCATGAATTGCCCAAGTCGGCCGAGGCGCTGGATAATGTCGCGCGCCTGCACGGGCTGGAGGATGGCGGAGCGCTGCTCGACCTGCTGCGCCCGCATGTGCAGTGGGTGGGCGGCAATTACGACCGGCTGACCCCAGCGACGCCTGATGAATCCCTGTCGCTGGACGAGGAGAGGCTGAAGGCGCAGCTTGCCGAACTGGGTTTTGCCGATCCGGAAACGCCGCTGGCGCGGATCGCGCGCTGGCGATCGGGCACGGTCCGCGCATTGCGCAGCGGCGCGTCGCGGGAGGCGCTGGAGCAATTGCTGCCGGGCCTGATGCGCACGCTGGCCGCGGCGCCCGATCCGGCGCGGGCGCTCAACCGGCTGGACGATCTGGTCGGCCGCCTGCCGAGCGCGATCAACTTCTTCAAGCTGCTGGCGGCGCGACCCGGCCTTGTGGAACTGCTGGCCGAACTGCTGAGCCATGCGCCGACGCTGGCCGACGCGCTGGGGCGGCGGGCGGAACTGCTCGACGGGCTGATCGACACCTCCGCCTTCGATCCGCCGCCCCCTGTGGAGATGCTGGCCGACCAGTTCGCCCGGCTGGAGGAGGGGGAGGATTATCAGGCGCTGCTCGACCGGGTGCGCCAACGGGTGAACGACCGCCGCTTCGCCCTGGGCGCGCAGATCATTCGCGGCGGCGATCCGCTGGAGGCGGGCCGGGGCTATTCCCGCGTGGCCGAAGCCGCCATCGAGGCGTTGGGCGCCGCCACCGTCGCGGAGTTCGAGCGCGCCCATGGAAAAGTGCCCGGCGGCGAGATGGTGATCCTGGCGCTGGGCCGGCTGGGCGGCGGAGTGCTGACCCATGCGTCCGACCTCGACCTCGTCTATCTCTTCACCGGCAGCTTCGAAACCGAATCCGACGGCGCGAAGCCGTTGGGCGCGACGCAATATTTCAACCGCCTTGGCCAGCGCATCACCAATGCCCTGTCGGTGCACACCGCGGCAGGCCCGTTATATGAGGTGGACACGCGCCTTCGCCCTTCCGGCGCGCAGGGGCTGCTGGCGGTCAGCCTGGACAGCTTCGCCCGCTATCAGCGGGAGGAGGCGTGGACCTGGGAGCATCTCGCGCTCACGCGCGCCCGCCCGGTCTTCGGCTCCGATGCCGCGCGCGCGGCGCTGGGCGCGATCCTGACGGAAACGCTTGAGCGGCAGCGCGATTTCGACGAACTGGCGCGCCACGCGGTGAAGATGCGGGGGGACATCGCGAGGCACAAACCGCCCGCGAGCGATCTGGACGTGAAGCTGGTGCCGGGCGGGCTGGTCGACCTGGAATTCCTGATCCACGTCACCCAGTTCCGCCACAATATGGCGTTCGACCCCGATCTGCGCGCCGCGCTGGAGCAGCTTGCGGCGGCCGGCCACCTGCCGGGCGAATTGATCCCAGCCCATGATCTCATCACCCGCTTTCTCGTCGTTTCCCGCCTCGTTTCGCCGAAATCGACCGAACCTCCGCAAGCCACCCGGCCTCTCGTCGCGCGGGCCTGCGGCGTCGAAAGCTGGGACGCGCTGCTTGAAAGCTACGGTAAGGCCCGGCAAAGGGTCGGTGACGCATGGGCGGCGCTGGCGGCGCCCTTCAAGGAGGAATGACGATGCTGGATGTGGGCGATGCCGTGCCTGAAGTGACGCTGAAGGATGCGGATGGGGTGGATTTCACCCTGGCGCGCTACAGGGGCAAGCCCCTGGTCGTCTATTTCTATCCCAAGGCGGACACGCCCGGCTGCACCAGCGAAGCCAAGGATTTCACCGCGCTAGCCGCCGATTTCGCGGCATTGGGCGTGCCGGTGGTCGGCATATCCAAGGACAAGCCCGCCAAGCTCAAGAAATTCGCCGAAAAATACGGGCTGACCGTCACGCTCGCCTCCGACGAGCCGGGCGAGATGTGCGAGGCTTTCGGCACCTGGGTCGAGAAGTCGCTTTACGGCCGCAAATATATGGGGATCGAGCGGGCGACCTTTTTGATCGGGGCTGACGGGAAGATCCTGCGCGTCTGGCCCAAGGTGAAGGTCAAGGGCCATGCCGCCGAGGTGCTGGAGGCCGGACAAGGCCTTTGACGCTTCCTGTTTCCATCGACAGCGTCGGCGCGGCCTGCGCCCATGTGCTGCTGACCCCCGATCCGTTGGCCAAGCTGATGGCGGCCCGGGCGGTCGCAAGGAACTGGCGGCTTGGGCGGCTGGCCCATCGCTTCGACGCCGCCATGCCGGATCGCCCGGCGCGCCCGGGAAAGCCCGAACTTTTGCCGCCCAACCAAATGCCCAAGCGCGGCAGGATCGGTTCGGAACGGGCGCGGATCGCGATGCTCCATGCGCTTGCCCATATCGAATTCGTGGCCATCGATCTCGCCTTCGACCTGATCGGGCGGTTCGGCGCGGAATTCCCGCCGGAATTCACCGGGGAATGGATGCGGGTGGGCGCCGACGAAGCCATGCATTTCGCGCTGCTTGACCGGCGTCTGCGGCAGTTGGGCAGCTTTTACGGCGCTTTGCCCGCGCATGACGGGCTATGGCAGGCCGCGAGCGAGACGGCGCACGATGCGCTCGCCCGCCTTGCCATCGTGCCGATGGTGCTGGAAGCGCGCGCCCTGGACATCACCCCTGCCACCATCGTCCGCTTCCGGGGAGCGGGCGATGAAATGTCGGCGCGCATGTTGCAGAGGATCATGACAGATGAGATTCGCCACGTCTCCGCCGGGACGACATGGTTCGGCCATGCGACGAAACGACTGGGCGTGAACCCCGCAAAACATTACCAAATCCTTGTGAAACGCCACTTTCGGGGTGCGTTGAAACCTCCGTTCAACGACTCGGCGCGCCGACAAGCCGGTTTAACGCGGGAATTTTACACGCCGCTTGCACAATAAGGCGGGACATGTCCTCTTTGTTCCAGCGGGTGGCGGCATCAGCCGCATTTTGGAAACGTGGGGATTAGGCCGAGAGGCGCAAAGCCTCCGGTCGAGAGTCGGGGTCGGCATGTTGGTTCTTCATTCTGATAATGCGCGCGCTGCGCGATGGTTCCGTTCTGCACTTAAAATCGCTGGAGCGATGGGTATGGCGGGAGCGCTCTGCGCCGCAGTCCCGGCTCAGGCCAAGGCAGATGAAGACGATCCCTATGGCGATGCGTCGGAAATCAACACCAGCACGCTCGGCCCGGCCGATGTCGGCTTCTCCAATCTCTTCTCCAGCCTTCAGCGGCTCGACGGGCAGGCCAAGTCGAGCAACTACATCCCCTCCGGGCGTCCGGTCGAGAAACTCTCCCTGACCTCCAATTTCGGTGTCCGCTCCGACCCGTTCAATGGCGGCGCCCGCATGCACAAGGGCATCGACATCCCCGGCCCGACCGGCACCAAGATCTACGCGACCGCCGACGGCATCGTCAGCCGCGCCGGCTGGGCCAGCGGTTACGGCAATCTGGTCCAGATTTCTCACGGTGGCGGCATGGAAACGCGCTACGGCCACATGTCGAAGCTGCTGGTCGCCGCCAACAGCTATGTCCATCGCGGCCAGTTGATCGGCCTGATGGGTTCGACCGGCCGTTCCACCGGCAGCCATCTGCATTATGAGGTGCGCGTCGACGGCCAGGCGATCAACCCGATCCCCTTCGTGGCCGGACCCGATTATCTGGTGGCGATGAACACCAAGCCGCCGATCGCCATGGGCGGCCCGACCAAGGCCCAGGAAAAGGCGGCGGACTGAGCCGAACTTTTTTCTCTTTCCAAGGCCCGGCACGCGAAAGCTTGTCGGGCCTTTTGCTTGATCCTATTTAAACGTCATGACCGACATCGATCTTACGCCCTCTGCCGCTGCCCGCGTGGCCGCCATTGCCGCCAAGCAGGGCAAGCCCGCCATCTTGCGTCTGGCAGTGGAGGGCGGGGGCTGTTCTGGCTTCCAATATCGCTTCGGTCTGGCCGAGGCGGTGGAGCCCGACGACATCATGGTCGAGCGCGACGGCGTGACGCTGGTGGTGGATGACGTCAGCATCGATCTGGTGCGCGGTTCGGCGGTCGATTTCGTGTCCGATCTGGGGGGCAAGGCCTTCAAGGTGACGAACCCCAACGCCACCGCCGGCTGCGGTTGCGGCACCAGCTTCTCGGTCTGATAGCGCTCTCTCCCCGTTCGGGCTGAGCTTGTCGAAGCCCTTCATTTCCTTAAAAGGGCACGCGCCGGTTTGATGCGATTCAGGCCGACCGAAAGAAAGACAGGCCCTTATGCGCATCGCCACCTTCAACATCAACGGAATCAAGGCGCGCCTGCCGCGCTTGCTGGAGTGGCTGGACGAGACCCGCCCCGACATCGCCTGCCTTCAGGAAATCAAGACCTCCGACGACACTTTCCCGGTCAAGGACATCGAAGATGTCGGCTATGGCGCGATATGGCACGGGCAGAAGGGGTTCAACGGCGTCGCCATCCTTGCGCGCGGCGAGACGCCGGTGGAGGTCCGCCGCGGCCTGGAAGGGGAGCCGGAGGACGAGCATAGCCGCTATCTGGAAGCCGATGTAAAGGGGCTGCGCGTCGCCAGCATCTACCTGCCCAACGGTAATCCGCAGCCGGGACCGAAATTCGATTACAAGCTGCGCTGGATGAAGCGTCTGCGCCTTCGCGCTGCGGAAATCTGGGCGGAGGAAGTGCCGGCGATCCTGGCGGGCGATTATAATGTCATTCCGCGTGACAGGGACGTCTATTCGGTCAAGGCGATGGCCGACGACGCGCTGATGCAGCCGGAAAGCCGCGCCGCCTATCGTCGCTTGCTGGGCGACGGCTGGACGGATGCCATCGCTTCCCGGCACCCGGCGGGCGGGATATGGACCTATTGGGATTATCAGATGAACGCTTGGCCACGCGACGCGGGGTTCCGGATCGATCATCTGCTGCTCAGTCCCGCCGCCGCCGACCGCCTGATCGAGGCGCAGGTCGACAGGGATTTTCGTGGGCGGGAAAAGGCCAGCGATCATGCCCCTGTCTGGGTGGAACTGACCGAATAATTTTACCCGGACGTTATTGACTCTATTTTACCCGGATAATAAATGTTGTGCCGAAGGAGATTTCGGCATGACGCGCACTTTGACCGCCTTTGCGGGCGACCTCTGGATTGCGACGGGTGATGAGGAAGAGCTGCGGGCAACGCTTCATGCCATGGGGACGGAGGCGCAGTCTCTGCTGCTGTTCGACGACAGCACCGGGCGGCAGGTGGATATCGATCTGGGCGGTCCAGTGCAGGAGATTTCCCGCGGCCGGGGGCGGCCCCGGCTGGGCGTTCAGGCGCGTGAAGTGACTCTGCTCCCCCGGCATTGGGACTGGCTGGCGGCGCAACCCGGCGGCGCGTCCGTGACGCTGCGGCGTTTGGTCGAGGCGGCGCGCAAGGACGCGGACACAAAGCCATCGCCTCGCGCGGCGATGGACGCGGCTTATCATTTCCTGACGGTGATGGCGGGCGACCGGCCCGGTTATGAGGACGCCATTCGCGCGCTTTATGCAAGGGACAAGGCGGGGTTCGACCTTGCTGCTGCCGACTGGCCCAGCGCCATCCGGGATCATGGCGCGGCCCTTGCCCAGGGAGCATTCGACCAGAGCGCGCCGCGTTGAATCGGACGCTGGGCGTGCGTTCTAACTTTGCGTTGTCGCATCCTTTTCAGCAGACATCGGTTCCCACATCCCCACACAGCCTGCCGGCCTCAGCTTCTCGCCTTTTCCGCTACCTGAATTCCCGGCAGGCCCGCCGGATCGGCCATGTCCTGCCCGATCCACGCGCCGCCCTGTTTGAAATAGCCGATATGGTGGCCCCGCTGGAAACTGGCGCCGTCCCATACCACCACCTGCACTTCTATCTCGTCATGGCGGTGAACGTGCAGCCAGTTGAAGCTTTGCGGCTCGGCATTGCGCAGGCGGGTGGAGGTCGCCGTTCCCGCCTGGATCACCAGCGCGCCGCCCGAATGCGCCACCATCTTCTCCGCCGCCTCCGCATAGGTGCGATGGAAATGGCCGGCCAGCGCGATATGGATGCCTGCTTCCGCCGCCGCGCGTACGGCATCCTCATGCCTTCCGACAGCTTCGCTCAACTCGCCGCCCTTGCCGATCGGCATGGCGAAGAGCGGGTGATGGGTGACGAGGATGCGCGTCTTCTCCGGCGCGACCCGCGCGAATCTTTCGCGAAGCATGTCCATCTGGTCATGGTTGATCCGCCCATCCTTGATCGTCAGCGATCGCGCGGTGTTGAGCCCCAGTATCGCGACCGCATCATCCTCGTAAAAAGGGCACAGATCATTGCTGATATAATGTTTGTAGCGGCGCAGCGGCGCCCCGAAGCGGCGCGCCAGATCGTAGAGTGGAATGTCATGATTGCCTGGTACCACCAGCAGCTTCATGCCCGCCGACCGCAGCCGGTTGAGCCAGGCGGCGGCCTGCCGGAACTGTTCGCGCCTCGCGCGCTGGGTGAAATCGCCGCTGATGACCACCAGGTCCGGCTGATGCTGTTGCAGCCAGGCCTCGGTGGCGGTGACGATGCGGGGATCATGGGCGCCGAAATGAATATCCGACAGATGAGCGATGCGGGCCATGAACCATGAACGGGCAAGGCCTTTTATGGTTTCGGACCTTGGAGCGCAGTTGCGTGTTGTCGAGGCATGGAAACGACATCCCCGCCCGTCAGGAACCTGCCGCATGAGGCGGCGCTGATCGTCAATGTGCATTCCCGCCGGGGAGAAGCCATGTTCAAGGATGCCAAGGCCAGGCTGGAGGAAGCGGGCCTGCGCCTGATCGCAGCCCATGCGGTGAAGGAGCCGGAGCGATTGCAGGAAACGGTGCGCAGGGCCATCGCGGACGGCGCGCCGATGGTGATCGTCGGCGGCGGCGATGGATCGCTGTCCGGCACTGTGGATGAGCTGGTGGGCAAGGACTGCGTCTTCGGCGTGCTGCCGCTGGGCACCGCGAACAGTTTTGCGCGGACGCTGGGCATTCCGCTCGATCTGGAAGGGGCGGTGGCGGTCATATCCGGCGGCCGGCGGCGGCGAATCGACCTGGGCATGATCGACCGGGACTATTTCGTGAATGCGGCCTCGCTGGGGTTGTCCCCCCGGATCGGGGAGACGGTGCCGCACAAGTTGAAGCGTTATCTGGGACGGATCGGCTATCTGCTCTGGGCGGTCAAATGCTCCATAGGCTTTCGCGCCTTCCGGTTGATGCTGGACGATGGGATCAGGCAGCGCAGCATGTGGGCGACGGAAGTTCGCATCCTCAACGGCCCCTATCATGGCGGGGTGGAACTGTCCGATCAGGCCGATGTGGACACCGGGGAGATCGTGATCCAGGCGGTAGTGGGGCGCAGCCACGCCCGGCTGGCCTGGGACTGGTACGCCAAATTCTTCAAGCTGCGCGACCGGGACGCGCAGACGGAGGAGTTTCGCGGCAAGGCGTTCCGGATCGAAACGGCGCCGCCGCAGAGCATTTCCATCGACGGCGAAGTGCTGGCGAAGACGCCGGCCATGGTGAAGATCGCGGCCGGCGTGGTGGATGTGGCGGTGCCTTAACCATTCTCCTTGGGCGGGCTTTCAGGCTGAATTCAGCATGGGCGCCAAAGCAGAAGCGTGCTTCTGCTTGCGTCCCTTCATCCCCTCCACGGGAAGCTATGGGATGCGGACAGCGCCTAAAGGGGTTTTTCATATACCTGATAGACCTTGTTCACCTTGCTCTCAATGGCGTCGGCAATGGCGTTCATGCCCTGATTGTCGTCCAGCACCCAGCCGATCTCGCCGCGCGTCGCGCCATAATGCGCGGTCGCGCTGCGGCGGATATATTCGATCATCATGAAGGCCAGCTGGCTCGCCATGCGGGAAGATTGCAACCGCTGCACCACGCCCATCAGCGGCACGCGCATGGTCCGCACCTTCGGCTTCCTCAGCCACCAGAGCAGTTTCGCCCAGCCGAAGGGAAAGAGCGAGCCGTTGAGCGGCGCTATCGCTTCGTTGAGATCGGGCAGCGTCATCATGAAGGCGACAGGCTCACCCTCCAGCTCCGCGATCATGATGAGGTCGTTGAACACAATGGGCTTCAACTGCTTGCCGAAATGGGCGACCTCCTCGTCGGTGATCGGCACAAAGCCCCAATTATTGCCCCAGGCGTCGTTCAGGATGCTGAGGATGATCGCCGCTTCGCTGTCAAATTTCGACTTGTCGACCTTGCGGATGCGGATGCGTTCGTTCTTCTCGCCCGACTGGACGATGCGCTGGATCAGCGGCGGGAATGGCCGGGTGATGTCCAGTTCATAGGTCTTGAGCTGCTTGACCGGCCGATAGCCCGCGTCCTCCACCATGGCGCGATATTCCGGCTTCGCATGGCCCATCATCACCGTCGGCCTGTGGTCGAAGCCTTCGATCAGCAGCCCCGGCTCCTCCCAGATCGACAGTGAGATCGGCCCCAGCACGCGGGTCATGCCCTTGGCCCGCAGCCACCCCTCCGCCGTCGCGATCAAGGCTGCGCCGGTTTCGGCATCCTCCGCCTCGAACAGACCGAAATTGCCGGTGCCCGGCCCCATGCCCTGCTCGGCGGGCTGGGCCAGCGCCAGATGATCGAGATGCGCCGACACCCGTCCCACGACCCTGTCGCCGCGGCGGGCCAGGAAATATTGCGCCTCGGCATGGCCGAAAAAGGGGTTCTTGCCCGGCGTGATCAGGCTGTAGACCTCATCCTTCAGCGGCGGCACCCAGTTGGGATCGCCGGCATAGAGCCGCCAGGGTAGATCGACGAAAGCCTTGCGGTCGGCCTTGGAAGTTACGGGGGTAATCACCAGTTCTTGATTGGCCACGGCGCAGGACGCTTTCGCTGGAGAGGTTTGGGCAGAGCAGTTCGGCGCTTGTTCCGGGAATGTCAATCGGGACATGAGCGGATGGGATCATCATGACCAAATCGTCATGTTGCTGCCCCAATTGCAGCGCATTTACCCTTTAGGAACCACGGCATGACTGTGCACGATCCCCTTATTGCAGCCG
This sequence comes from Sphingobium sp. PNB, assembly GCF_019873065.1. Classification (NCBI taxonomy): domain Bacteria; kingdom Pseudomonadati; phylum Pseudomonadota; class Alphaproteobacteria; order Sphingomonadales; family Sphingobiaceae; genus Sphingobium; species Sphingobium sp. PNB. The sequence goes on along the minus strand of NZ_JAINEZ010000040.1, from coordinate 29,032 downwards.
CGTCGCGGACGAAAAGCGCGATCCCCGACGATGCGGCGATGCTGCGCGCGGCGGCCGACCTGACCCGCGAACTGTCGACGGCCCGGCCCGCCATCTATTGGCCCGACATGCTGGCATCGGCTCTTGTCGGCTATGCCGCGCTGGCCGGGGCGATCCTGACCGGCGATGCCGCTCTCATGCTGGCGTTCGGCCTGGCGGCGATGCTGGCGCTTTATCGCGCGGCCAGTTTCATCCATGAGCTGACCCACATCCGCAAGGGCGCGTTGCCGGGTTTCCGCCTTGGCTGGAACCTGATCGTCGGCATCCCCCTGATGATCCCGTCATTCATGTATGAAGAGGTGCATACGCAGCATCATGCCCGCACCCGCTATGGCACGGCGAATGATCCGGAATATCTGCCGCTGGCGCTGATGAAGCCCTGGTCGCTGCCGCTGTTCATCCTGGTGGCGGCGCTGGCGCCGTTGGGTCTCATCCTGCGTTTCGCCGTGCTGACGCCGCTCAGCCTGATGGTCCCGCCGCTGCGGCGAAAGGTGGTGGCGGAATTTTCCGCGCTCTCGATCAACCCCGCCTATCGCCGCCGCGTGCCGGAGGGAGACTTTGCCCGCCAGTGGACGTGGCAGGAGGCGGGCGCGTGTCTTTTCGCGCTGGCGCTGGTCGGCAGCATCTTCGTCTTCGGATGGAAGCCGCTGCTCACCTATATGGCGGTGCATTCCGGCATGACCGTCATCAACCAGCTCCGCACGCTGGTCGCGCATCTGTGGGAAAATGAGGGCGAGGCGATGACCGTCACCGCGCAATATCTGGACTCGGTGAATGTGCCGCCGCCGTCGCCCTTGGCCGCGATCTGGGCGCCGGTGGGGTTGCGCTACCATGCGCTGCATCATCTGCTGCCGAGCGTGCCCTATCACGCGCTGGGGGAGGCCCATAAGCGGTTGGTGGCGACGCTGGCGAGCGATTCGCCCTATCACAAGGGCAACTATCCCGGCATGTGGCCGCTGGTGGGGAAGATCGCGCGCTCGACGATGGGGAAGCGTTAACTCCACCGCCCCCGCTGGTGCTCCCGAGAGGGCAGGAGCATGTCATCTCCGGAGGCGAGGATTATTCCTCCGTCCGGAACAGCACCGTCTCGCCCACCAGCAGGAACAGCAGAAACGGCGCCCAGGCCGCCAGAAAGGGCGGATAGGCCCCGAGGTTCCCCATGGCGAGCGAGAAATTGTCCGCCACGAAATAGGCGAAGCCGAGCGCCATCCCCATCACCGCGCGCACGAACAACTGTCCCGACCGAGCCAGCCCGAAAGCGGCCACCGACCCCAGAATCGGCATCAGCAGCGCCGACAAAGGTCCCGACAGCTTGTGCCACAGGCTGCCCTCCAGCTCCGCCGTCGGCCGCCCCGCATCATGCAGGTCGCTGATCGCCGCCTGCAACTGGCTGAAGGTCAGCGCATCCGGGTCGACCTTCGCCAAGGTGAACTGATCGGGCCGTATGTCGTGGCCAAAGCGCACCGTGCCGATCTGCCGCTCCGTCCCACGCGCGACGTCGAACTGCCGCGCGTCCTCCAGCACCCAGCTTCTGGCCGAAGCGTCATAATGGCCCCTGGGCGCCTGGACGATGGTGGTCAGCGTGTTGTTGATCCGGTTGAATATCTCCACCTTGCGGAGCTGGACCGCCGTGCCCCGTCCGGCGACGATGGCGGCCGTGACCAGATTGTTGCCGTCGCGCACCCATGGGCTGGTCTTGACCCCGCTGTCGGGGGGCAGGGGGCCATAGTCGACGGCCTGCCAGGCGGAAAGGCGGGCGGTGGACCGCGCCACGATCCGCTCGTTGAAGGCATAGCTGATGAGCGCCACGCCCAGCGCCGCGGCCAGCAGCGGCGCCAATATCTGGTGCGCCGACAGCCCCGCCGCCTTCATCGAGATGATCTCGCTGTTCTGGTTGAGGCTGGCGAGCATGATCAGCGTGCCGAGCAGCACCGAAAAGGGCAGGAAGCGGGCGACGATCTGCGGCGCCCGCAGCGCCACATAATGCCATAATTGCGCATCGCCATTGCCGGCATAGGCAAGGATGTCGCCTGATTCGCCCAGCAGGTCGAGGGTCTGGAGCACCGCGACCAGCATCGCCAGCACCGCGAAGGTCCGGGTCAGGAACAGCCGGGCCATGTACCAGCTAAGCTGGCGCGACGGAAAGAAGTTGAGCTGATGCATGGGTCAGGCGGCTCCTTCCGCCGGGGTTTCCGCCCTTGGCCGTCGCCGGACGAGGCCGATCAGCCGCAGGAACTGCTTGGCGATCTTGGCGAAGGCATATTCCAGCGCGGCGATCGGCTGGCCGCCGGGCCGGTGCGCGATCACATGGTACATCCACAGGATCAGGCCCGCGAACAGCAGGAACGGTCCCCATAGAGCGATGATCGGGTCGATCCTGCCCAGCGATCCCACGCCCTGCCCATATTCGTTGACCTTGTGATAGGTCACGATGAACACGATGGAGAGGAACACGCCGAGCGCCGATGTGGACCGTTTCGGCGGAATCGCGAAGGCGAGCGCGGCCAGCGGCAGCAGCAGCATCATCGCCACCTCCACCATGCGGAAATGGAAATTGGCGCGAATCTCGTTGCGCAGCTTGTCGGGCGTGCCGGGATCATGGCCGATCACCACCAGTTCGGGGATGGTCTTTTCCCGGTCGACGTCGCGGCCGCGGAACTTCTCGATCTGCGGCAGGTCGATGGGCAGGTCGTGGCTGGAGAAGGACAGGATTCGCGGCGACTTGTATTTGGGCGCGTCGTTCACCAGCACGCCATCGCGCAGGCGGAAGATGATGGTGTCGGGATCGTCGGTGGCGAGGAAACTGCCCTGCGCCGCCGTCACCGCCACGGTTTGGCCGTCCTTGCCGACGGCGCGCACGAAAATCCCTTGCAGGTTGCGGCCCTCGTCCAGGCTGCGTTCGATCCGCAGGGTCATGCGCTTGCCCAGATTGGTGAATTCGCCCACCTTGATCGACGCCCCCAGCGCGCCCGACCGCAATTCGAAGCGCAGCGCCTCATAGGCATGGCGGGACAGCGGCTGGACGAAGCCGACAATGCCGAAATTCAGCAGCGCCAGCGCGATCGCAAACAGATAGGGCACGCGCAGCAGCCGGCCATAGGACAGGCCGACGGCCCGCATCACGTCCAGTTCCGACGACAGGGCCAGCTTCCGGAAGGCGAGCAGGATGCCCAGCATCAGGCCGATGGGAATGCCCAGCGACAGATATTCGGGCATCATGTTCGCCAGCATCCGCCACACGACGCTGACCGGCCCGCCCTCCGCCGCGACGAAGTCGAACAGGCTCAGCATCTTGTCGAGCACCAGCAGCATGGCCGAGATCACCAGCGTCCCCAGCATGGGCAGGGCGATCAGGCGGGCGAGGTATCTGTCGGTGGCGGTCAGCATTTCTCTATGTGGTCGTCCCATCACCATGATTTGGCCGCAAACCCCCCCCATATGCGAGTCAGGTAAGTTGCGGGGCGAACAGGGGCTCGCCGTCCGGTGTCACTGGGCGGCTATAGCTTCACGGAGTTGGATGGTCATGTTCAAAGTTGCAGTGGGTCTGATGTCGGTAGGGGCATTGTTCGCCGCCGCCCCGGCCATCGCCCATGGTATGGAGATCGGCAACGACCTGGAACGCTGCTCCACGGACGCCAAGGGCCCGGCGGTTCTGGTCGACGTGCGCGGCTTCGCTGCCTCGACCGGCAAGGTGCGCGTGCAATCCTATCCCGCGACGAAGGCGGCCTGGCTCGCCAAGGGCGAATGGCTGGGCCGTATCGACGTTCCGGTGAAGGCCAGCAACGGCGCAATGCGTTTCTGCATGCCTGTGCCGCAACCCGGCAAATATGGCATCGCCGTGCGCCACGACCGCGACGGCAACGGCAAGACGGACATTTCGCGGGACGGCGGCGGATTTTCGAACAATCCGTCGATCAGCATCTTCAACCTGGGCAAGCCGGGGGTCGAAAAGGCCGCCTTCTATGCAGGGCCGGGCGTGACGAAGATCACCATCAACCTCAAATATATGTGATCCCCGACCATGGTCCGCGTCGCCCTTTTGTCCAACCCCAAATCCACGGGCAACCGGCAGACGCTTCCGCGCGTGCGCAGCTATTGCGCCAGCAATCCAGACATCTTCCATTATGAGGTGGAGCATGTCGACCAGATCGGCCGGGCGCTACAGACCATTGCCCGCGTCGATCCCGTCGTCATCGTCATCAACGGCGGGGACGGCACGGTGCAGGCGGCGTTGACGGAACTGTATCAGGGCGAGCATTTCAAAGGCCGCGTGCCGCCCATCGCGGTGCTGCCCAACGGCAAGACCAATCTGATTGCGCTGGACCTCGGCATCCATGGCGATCCGATCAAGGCGCTGGAGCGGATCGTCCAGATCGCCAAGGCGGGCGTCGACGACCATGTGGTGGCGCGCGAGCTGATCGCCCTGTCGGACGGGCAGGCGGAAAGCCGGCCGGTGCTGGGCATGTTCCTGGGCGGAGCGGGGCTGGCCGACTACATGCTCTATTGCCGCAACCAGATATATCCGCTGGGCCTGTCCAACGGCCTCAGCCATTTTCTGACCGTGATCGCGGTGCTGGTGTCGCTGATCTTCGGCATCCGCGCCCGATTCCTGCCGCAATCCAGCCGCCCGGTGCGGATTTCCCTGATCCGCGACGGGCAATTGGCGGGGCGTTTCGCCGTGCTGATCGTGACGACATTGGAACGATTGCTGCTTGGCGTGCAGCCGGGGGACAGCCGGCGCGGCAATATGAAGCTGATGGCGGTGGACCAGAGCCTGTCCGCCCTGCTGCGCCTGTTCTGGGCGAGCATCACCAGACGGGTCGGCAAATCGCAGATGCAGGGCATCCATCTGGAACAGGGCGATGTCATCCGCATCGAGGGCGACCATAGCAGCGTCATTCTGGACGGCGAACTGTTCGAGGCGTCGGAAGGCAAGCCCATCGTCCTGCGCTCGACAGAGCCGGTGCCTTTCTTGAGGTTGGCGGCCTAGAAGCGGCGTGAAGGCTGGTTGGCCGTCATGGCGCGTCGGGAAGGATTTCCCGCCGAAATTGAACGGCACGCCTCAAAGTTTTCCTTTTCTTCCCGAAAGCAGCGATTGCCAAACGCCTGTCGTCCGCCTATTGAGCGCACAGCATCAAGAGTTGGGACGACGCCCAACGCCAACCTGCCGATCCGGGCAAGGTGGCACTCCGTGAAGGAGGATGTGGCCGATCCGGCAACCAAGCGGACCCAAGCCACATCGTGAAGCGTCGCTCCGGAACAAGGAATGACGTGAAGTGCCGATCAAGATAGCCGACGACCTGCCCGCCCGCCGCACATTGGAGGCCGAGGGCGTGGTCGTCATGCGTGAAGCCGACGCCGTCCGGCAGGACATTCGCCCGCTTCGCATCGCGCTGCTCAACCTCATGCCCGACAAGATCAGCACGGAGACGCAGCTTGCCCGGCTGCTCGGCGCGACGCCGTTGCAGGTCGAACTGACGCTGGTGCGGATCAGCGACCATGTGTCGCGCAACACCTCCGCCGACCATATGGCATCCTTCTACCGCCCATGGAGCGACGTCCGGGACGAGCGGTTCGACGGCTTCATCATCACCGGAGCGCCCGTGGAGCAGCTCCCTTTCGAAGCGGTGAGCTATTGGGACGAACTGCGCGCCATATTCGACTGGACGCAGACCCATGTGCATCGCTCGCTCAGCATCTGCTGGGCGGCGCAGGCGGCGCTGCATCATTTCCATGGCGTGGAGAAACATGGGCTGGAGCGGAAGGCGTTCGGTGTGTTCCGCCATCATGTTCATGTGCCGTCATCGTCCTGGATGCGGGGTTTTTCGGACGATTTCCGCGTTCCCGTGTCGCGCTGGTCGGAGGTGCGGCGGGAGGATATTCCGGAGGGGCGGGGATTGCAGATATTGGCCGAGAGCGACGAATCGGGGCTTTGCCTGATCGGCGATCCGGGGCGCGGCTTCCTGCACATGTTCAACCATCTCGAATATGACACGATGACGCTGGCGGAGGAATATGCGCGCGATGGGGCAAGGCAGTTGCCCGCCCATTATTTCCCTGACGACGATCCCGCGCAGGCGCCGCAAAATCACTGGCGCAGCCACGCGCATCTGCTGTTCGGCAACTGGATCGACGAAATGTACCAGACCGTGCCCTTCGATCTGAATGCTGTCGGGCAGGCGCCGGTGTTGTCGGCGGCTTAAGGCGCTCTTCGGGCGAATGGAGCCCGGAGAGGGCGGACCGATACCGCGAGCAGGCTGAACGCTCCACATGCGAGAGCGCGCTGCGTTACATCGGGCGCGGGCCGCGCTTTCCAAGTTTCCGTAGGTTCAGGACAGGCTTTTCTGCACGCTACTCTAGCGGAGAACGCCCTTTGCAATCAGGTTTCGGGCATAGCGCCATTGGAAGAGGGCGATGATCAGGATTATGGCCGGAAAGATCGCGGCCGTGGGGCCCTTCACCGCCAGCAGGTCGGTGTGGATGAAGCTGTAGCCGAACTGCACGACCACGGCGAGGATCGAGAGCAGGAACAAGGGCGCGGCGGCGGCTTTGCGGAGCAGCAGCAGGGTCGCGCCAAGCGTGCCCGCGCCGACCGCGACTGCATAAGCGGTCCAGGCCCAGCCGGGCATGGAGGCGAAGATCCTGGCGCTATAGGAATCGGTCTTCGCTAGTTGGCCGAGGTCCGCGCCATATTGCATGATGAAGGCGGCTACCCCCATCAGGTTCCAGAGCAGCAACAGGATTCCGATGACTCGAAAGGATCGTGGCGCTGTCATGGCGGTTCCCCCTATATCGGCGGTCTCCCTGTCGGGACCGCCGGGATGGATCATAGCGGCTGACGGGATTTTGCGAAAGGAGATGCCGGATTTTGGCGGGTGAGTCCCTGGCGGCGCCGATCGTCGTGACGGCTTTGATGGGCGCGGCGGATTTCGCCTGGGCGGACGGTTTGCGCCGCGCGCATTTCCCGGCGGAACGCAATCTGGTGCCCGCGCATATCACGCTGTTCCATCATCTGCCGCCCTCCGCCCTGGCGGAAGTGGCGCTGCGGCTGAAGCGGCTCTGCGCGGGTCCGCCGCCGGGCGCGAGGCTGGCGGAGGTGATGCTGCTGGGGCGGGGGGTCGCCTATAGGGTGGAAAGTCCGGAGCTGATGGCGATGCGGGAGGAACTGGCGGAAGCCTTCGCAGGATTGTTGTCGTCGCAGGATCGGGGGCGGCCGCGCTTCCACGTCACGGTGCAGAACAAGGCCGAACCGGCCGAGGCAAAGGCGCTGGCCACCGAATTGCGGCGGGGCTTCCACCCAAGGCCGCTTGCCATCGTCGGCCTTGCTGCCTGGCATTATCGCGGCGGACCCTGGGAACTGGCGATGAAGGCCAGCTTTCGGGGCTGACCTTCATCCTTCCGGTCAGGCGAGGCCGACTTCCTTGAGCGGCACGTTGGCATCGGCAAGCTGCGCCTGGTCCAGCACCGCGCCCGAAATGACATGGGCGCGGCCTTGCACATAATCCTTGACCGCATTGACGCAGTCGAGCGCTATCAGCTTGCCGCCCTTCAGATACAGGACGGAGAAGCTGCGGGTCGCCGGATCGCCGCGCAGGATCGTCTGGTCGTGCCCGATCGACAGGCCCACGGTCTGAAGCTTCAGATCATATTGGTTCGACCAGAACCAGGGCACGGCGTGATAGGGTTCTTCCTTGCCCATGATGTGGCTGACCGCCGTCTTCGCCTGATCATTGGCGTTCTGAACCGATTCGAGCCGGATTTGCGCGCCGCGTGCAAAGCCGTTGGCATGGGCGGCGCAATCGCCCACCGCATAGATGTCGGGCAGGCTGGTGCGGCAATATTCGTCCACGTCCACGCCATTCCCCCCGACCGCGCCCGCCGCGATCAGCGGGCCCGTTTCGGGGACGATGCCGATGCCGACGATCACCATGTCGGTTTCGATCCGCTCGCCATCCTCCATCAGCACGGCGGTCGCCCGAGGACCATCCTCTCCGTCGGTGACTTCGATGCAGTCCATCCGCGCCCCGGTGCGCAGGTCGACGCCATGGGCGCGATGCTCCGCCTCGTAGAAGCGCGACAATTCCTCTCCCGCCACGCGCGCCAGCACGCGGTCCAGTGCTTCGAGCAGCACCACCTTCTTGCCGAACTTGCTGAGCACGGCCGCCGCTTCCAGCCCGATATAGCCGCCGCCGATCACGGTCACATGATCGATCCGGTCGAGCTTCGCCATCATCGCGTCGACATCGTCGCGGCGGCGCACGGCATGGACATTGGGCGCGTCGGCCCCGTTGCAGGTCAGCATGCGCGGGGAGCCGCCGGTGCACCAGATCAGCTTGCCATAGCCGATTTCGCGGTCGCCCGCCGTCACGAACTTGCCCGCCGGATCGACCGCCTTCACGCGCAGGCCGAGCAGCATGTCGATCTTGCGTTCTTCCCAGAAGCTGGCCGGGCGGATCAGGATGCGGTCGAAGCTCTTGTCGCCGGCGAAATATTCCTTGGAGAGGGGCGGACGCTCATAGGGCGGGTCCTTTTCATCGCCTATCATCGCGATGGACCCTTCGAAGCCGAGCTGGCGCAGCGAAATGCCCGCCTGCGCCCCGGCATGCCCGGCACCTACGATCAGAACGTCATAATAGCTCATCGACGCGCTATCCCCTCATTTTCCTGTTGCCGCGTGCTTGGCGCGCTTTCGCGGGGCTGGCAAGCGGATTGTCGTTCGATGCCGCCCCGATATGGGGGTGGCCGGGCGCGGTCCCGGCCACCCGTCATCCTATTCGATCGCGCCGCCGATCATGCGGGCGAGGCGGGCGGAAAAGGCGCGCGGGTCGGCCGGCAATTCGCCATCCGCGATCCGCGCCTCGTCAAGCAGCAGCCATGCGGCGTCCGCGCGCAGATCGCTGCCGTCGGGCAGCGTGCCGAGTTTGACGATGAGGTCATGGCGGGGATTGATCTCCAGCACCGGCCTGGCCGCATTGTCGATCCGTCCGGCCCCCGCCAGCAGCTTTTCAAGCTGGCGGTCCATCGCATTGTCCGGCGCGACCAGGCAGACGGCGCTTTCCGTCAGCCGTTCCGATGCGCGGACGTCGGAGACCGCCTCGCCCAGCACATCCCTGGCATAGGCGATGAAGCCGTCCACCTCCGCCGATGCCTCTGCAGCGGGCGTCTCGCCTTCTCCCAGCGGGATCAGGCTGAGGTCGGCCAGGCCCTGCGTCACGGACTTGAACGGCTTGCCCTGATAATCGACGCCGGCCGTGACCCAGAAGCTGTCGACCTGGTCGGTGAGCAGCAGCACTTCGATCCCGCGGGCGCGGAAGCCTTCGAGCTGGGGAGAGGAGGCGAGCCGGTCGAGATCGGCGCCGGTGGCATAGTAGATCGCCGTCTGATTGTCCTTGATCGCCTCGACATAGTCCTTGAGCGAGCGCCAGCCTTCCCCCGACGCCGTGCTTTTGAAACGGGCGAGGCCGAGCAGCGCCTCCCGCCGGGCGAAATCCTCGTACAGCCCTTCCTTCAGCACCGCGCCGAAATTGTCCCAGAATTTGAGATAGGCTTCACCATCCTTCTGGGCCAGCTTGTCCAGTTCGGAAAGGATGCGGTTCGCGACGCCCTTCTGGACCGCGGCGAGGACCGGGCTTTCCTGGATCATCTCGCGCGAGACGTTGAGCGGCAGGTCGTTGCTGTCGACCAGCCCGCGCACGAAGCGCAGGTAGCGCGGCAATATCTGCGCCTCGTCGGTGATGAAGACCCGGCGGACATAGAGCTTCATCCGCCCGGCGCGGTCCGGATCGAACAGGTCGAAGGGGCGCATGGAGGGGAGAAAGGCGAGAACCGAATATTCGTGCAGCCCCTCGGCGCGATAATGGAGCGTCAGCGCAGGCTCATCGAACTGTCCGGCGGTGCTGCGGTAGAAGTCGGTATATTCCTCCGCCGTGATGTCGGACCTGGGGCGGGTCCAGAGCGCCGCGCCGTCCGCGATCTGCTTTTCCTCCGCATCCGGCTTTTCCTTGAGGAAGATGGGGACGGGGACGTGGCCCGACTGCGCGGTGACGATGCGCTGGGTGGTGAATGGCTCGGTATAGCTGGCGGCGTCTTCCTTCAGATGGAGGACGATGCGGGTGCCGCGAGCGGGCGCGCCAGCGATGTCGACAAGCTGGATGGTGTAGCTGCCAAGGCCGTCCGACGCCCAATGCGCGGCGACATCGGCCCCGGCGCGGCGGGAAAAGACATCCACCCTGTCCGCGACCATGAAGGCGGAATAGAAGCCGACGCCGAACTGCCCGATCAGTTGCGCGCCTTCCCCTTCCTTGGCGCCTTCCCTGACCGCCGCGACGCGCTCCATGAAGGCGCGCGTGCCGGATCGGGCGATGGTGCCTAGCGCTTCGGCCAGCTCCACCTCGCTCATGCCGATGCCATTATCCTCGACGATGAGCTGCCGCGCTTCGGGATCGAGCGTGACGGTGATGCGCGGCTGGCCGTCGTCCCCGGCAAGCGCGGGATCGCTCAGCAGTTCGTAGCGCAGCTTTTCGCAGGCGTCGGCCGCGTTCGAGATCAGCTCGCGCAGGAAGACGTCCTTGTCCGAATAGACCGAGTGCACCATCATGTGCAGCAGGCGGGCGACGTCGGCCTCGAAGGAACGGGTTTCGGGTGCGGTGCCGGTCGTGGTGGTCATGGCAGTATCGAAATCTCTCCCCAGTGGAATCCGAACCGCCAGATGGCGGGACAGGGGACAGCTTTCAAGGCCTGCCGCCCTGCCTTCCCCTAAATGAGGGGAAAGCAGGATCGGGGAAATGGATCAGTGGCGTTGCAATTGCAGGGCCTTGGCCTGGTACCGCACGGCCAGTTCGGCATGGACGGCGATCATCACGCCCTTGTCGCCGCGCTGCTTGGCTTCGCTCGCCTTGCGGATTTCTTCCCTGGCCCGGGCTTCGAAATAGGACGCATCATCATGGCGGGACACGGGCTCTCTCCTTGTCATTGCCAGGCGATCATAGCTGGAGCGGGCGGGGCCGCCCATCACTCAGGTTAGTCGGAATCGGCGTTTCGAAGCTGGCATGCGCCGGGGACAGCCGCTGTCGGAAGCAGGCCTGCCGAAGGGGGGAGTCTTCGGCCGGCGGTCCGCAGCCGTCAGGCCGGCACGAGTTGGATGACGCGCGGCTTGGCCGGCGGAAGGCCGCCATTCCCCGCCTCCTTCAACAATTCTTCCTTGCGCGCCAGCATCGCGTCGCGGAGCCGGATCAGGTCCACATCGGTTTTCCGGCATTGGGCGAACATGCCCTCGCCACGCATTTCCTCCTCATGCACATGGTGCTTGATCTCTTCGGACAGCACCTTGACCTTGGCGTCAAAGAAATCGTCGGAAGGATCGCCTTCCTCTATGTCGTTGACGAGCAGCTTGGCTCCGTCATGCTCGACATAGGCCTCGTCCAGCGTATCGTCCTCTATCTTGCCGCGGAAGGCGGGGTAGAAGATTTCCTCCTCGATCAGCGTGTGGATCTTGAGTTCCAGGCAGATCTGCCGCGCCAGCGTCTTCTTGCGCGCGGGCGATCCGGCCTTTTCGAACTGTTCGAACAGATCCTCCACCTTGCGGTGGTCGGCTTTCAGAAGGGCGATCGCGTCGGTGAACTGCTGATTGGCCATGGTCTTCCTCCTCCGTGGGCGTTGCTTCCGGTGGAAGTCGCCAGCCATGCGTCGGTTCCAAGCGAACCGTTCGCAAGAGCGGAATCTGCCCGCCCGGATCGCGAAAAGGGTCAGTCGGAACGTCTGCCGGCCAGTGATCCGCTGTCTTCCTCCGGCCGGCTTTTTGCGCCGGCGTTCTCCCGCCCGGCGCGGCTGTCCTCTTCCTCGCCCCGCCGCGTCATGGTGCGCGGGTCATAATTGGATGGGATGGCGCCGCCGCTCAGCGGATCGCGATCCGGCTCCCGGTCCAACGTGTCGCTGGGCCGGCGGGCTGCGCCTTCGGGCTGGTTCTCCGTAGAGATGTTCGGATCGCGCGTATGTTCGGTGGGCAGGGAACGCGTCTTTCGGGGCTCGTCCATGATGCTCTCCTTTTCAGGCCAGTTTCCTCAGGCCAGTTTCAGCCCCTCCTGGTTCATCCGCCGGGTCAGGCGGCTCACGGCTTGCGGATCGAGCGCCTGTTTCAGCCGGGGGAAAAGCTCATCCTCCTCCTTGCGCATATGGTCCTGTATGTCGGCGCGGAACGCCGCCAGCTTGCTCCGGAACCCCGCGTCATCCTGTATGAGATCGCTCAGGTCGTAGAGATATTGCTTCACATAGCCATGGTCGCCGTTCAGCGCGTCGGCCTCTTCCTTAAGGCCCGCCGCGCGCATGGCGGGATAGACGGCGTTCTCCTCCTCCAGCGCATGCTTGCCGAGCGCATGCTTGAGCTGCATCAACAGCATCCTGCGCTTGCCGCCCGGCTGTGTCTCGCCCAGCTTGTCGAACAGGACGAGCGTCATGGCATGTTCCGCCGCCAGCGCCCGGTCCCAATCGCCGGCAAGCGCTGTCGGAGCCTGAACCGCCAGCTTTCGTCCGACCATGCCGAGCAGCGCCAGGCTGGCGCCGATGCCGGCCCCGATCAATGTCCCGCCGCTTCTGAAATGCGCCTGCTTCATGATCTTCTCCTCCGGGTTCCTGCCCGTGACAACGAGGGGCCGTCAGCCCCTGTTCCCCGGCTTGCGGCAGGACTTACCCATGTTAGCAAACCGGCGTTTTGCCGCTTTTCGGCTGGGTCGGGCGGAACGGCGGAGCGGATGAACTGGTTGCTGTCTGACCTTTCAAGGAGGGTCAGCATGAGTGATGACGCACCGCTCACCACAGCGAAACAGGATGATGCGGCGGCGCAGGCCGCCGACAGCCTGGTGGAAGCGAAGGGCGACGATCTGATCGGCAAGACGGTGACGATCGACCGGCCGCGGGAGGAGCTATATGCCTTCTGGCGCGACGTCGGCAATCTTCCGCTGTTTCTGGAAAATGTCGTCGCTGTCGAACCTCTGGACGATCGCCGTTCCCGCTGGGTGGTGAAGGCGCCCGCCGGAAGCACCGTCGAATGGGTATCCGCCATTACGGAGGATCGCCCGGGCGAAACCATCGCCTGGGCTTCCGAGGAGGGCGCGGACGTGCCCAATAGCGGCCGCGTGGATTTTCGCGACGCGCCGGGCGGCCGGGGATGCTGGGTGACGGCGACGATCCTCTATGATCCGCCCGGCGGCTTCATCGGCAAGGCCATCGCCAAGATGTTCCAGCGCGAACCGGCCATACAGGCGCGCCGCGACCTGCGGCGCTTCAAGCAACTGATGGAAACCGGCGAGATCGCGACCAGCGCGCGCAACCGCCGTGAATATGAAGAGGAAGGCACCTGATGCGCGCGCTCACATGGCATGGCAAGCATGACGTCCGGGTCGAAACCGTGGACGATCCCGAAATCGTCAATCCCCGCGACGCGATCATCCGCATCACTTCCACCGCGATCTGCGGATCGGACCTGCATCTCTATGACGGCTATATCCCGACGATGAAGGCGGGGGACATATTGGGCCACGAATTCATGGGCGAAGTGGTGGAGACAGGGCCGGGTTCGACGCTGAAGAAGGGGCAGCGGGTGGTCGTGCCCTTCACCATATCCTGTGGAAGCTGCTTCCATTGCGGCAAGCATCAATATTCGGCCTGCGACAACGGCCTGCCCGCCGACAATCAGGACATCGCCCAGGCGATCTACGGACAGCCCATGGCGGGCCTGTTCGGATACAGCCACATGACGGGCGGCTATGCGGGGGGACAGGCGGAATATGTTCGCGTCCCCTTTTCCGATGTCGGTCCCATCGTCGTCCCGGATGGGGTGGACGACGACAAGGTCCTGTTCCTGTCCGACATCCTGCCGACCGGCTGGATGGCCGCCGAAAATGCGCAGATCGAGCCGGGTGACACCGTCGCCGTCTGGGGCTGCGGCCCCGTCGGCCTGTTCGCGGTGCAGTCCGCCTTCCTCATGGGGGCGGAGCGGGTGATCGCCATCGACCATTTCCCCCACCGGCTGGAACTCGCCCGCCGCTTCGGCGCGGAGACGATCAATTATGAGGAAAGCAAGACCTATGAAGCGCTGATGGAGATGACCGGCGGCATCGGCCCCGACGCCTGCATCGATGCCGTCGGGCTGGAGGCGCATGGCTTCTTCGCGGACAATGTCTGGGACCAGATCAAGGTGGCGACCTTCATGGGAACCGACCGCGCCCATTCGATCCGGCAGGCGATCCTCGCCTGCCGCAAGGGCGGGCGGGTTTCCATGCCGGCGGTCTATGGCGGCTTCGTCGACAAATTTCCGCTGGGCGCCTTCATGGAGAAGGGGCTGACGCTGAAGACCGGCCAGACCCATGTGCAGCATTATATGCCCGGCCTGCTGAACGCGATCATGGAGGACAAGATCGATACGACCTTCCTGATCAGCCACCGCCTGCCGCTGGAGCAGGCGGCGGAGGGCTATCGCATGTTCCACGACAGGCAGAACGAAGTGACCAAGATCGTCCTGAAGCCGGGCATGCAGCCCGCCCGGGACGCCTGAAAGGAGAAGCATATGGCTTCGCAGAAATTCGCGATCGTGACCGGTGCGTCGACCGGCATCGGCTTCGAACTTGCGCATCTCGCCGCGCAGGACGGCTATGATCTGCTGGTGGTGGCCGACGAACCGCTGATCCATGCGGCGGCGGACGACTTTCGGCGTCACGGCGTCGACGTGCAGGCGGTGGAGTCCGACCTTTCCACCATGGAAGGGGTGGACCGCCTGATCACCTGTACCGGCGGGCGGCGGGTCGACCTGCTTTGCGCCAATGCGGGGCGGGGTTTGGGCCATGCCTTTCTGGAGCAGGATGCGGCCGACTGGCGCCGGGTGATCGACACCAACATCACGGGCACCGTTTACCTGCTCCAGCAGATATTGCGGCCGATGGTCGCCCGGAATGCGGGCAAGGTGCTGGTCACCGGATCGATCGCCGGCTTCATGCCCGGCTCCTTCCAGGCGGTCTATAATGGCACAAAGGCCTTCATCGACAGTTTCGCCGATGCGGTCCGGAACGAGATCAAGGATGCCGATGGCGTCACCATCACCAACCTGATGCCCGGCCCGACGGAGACCGAGTTCTTCGACCGCGCCGAGATGCTGGACACCAAGGTCGGCGCGGACGAGAAGGACGATCCGGCCAAGGTCGCCAGGGACGGCTGGGACGCGCTGATGGACGGGAAGGCGCATATCGTGTCCGGCTGGAAGAACAAGCTGCAGGCCGCCGCCGCGCATGTCACGCCGGCGGGCGTACTGGCGGAGCGGCATCGCAAGATGGCCGAGCCGGGCACTGCCGAAAAAGTGGAGGCGAGCGATGGATCGGAATGACCGCGATCATGCGCCCGAAAAGGCGCGGACGCCCAAAGGACCGCTGGGCGACGCCCTGCCCGGGCGCGAAGAGGAAGACCCCCGGACGACCGGTGGGCAGGATCAGGAACGGGTAGAGGATCGTCCGGTGGTCGGGCAGGTGAAGCCGGAGGATTATCCGGAAAAGGACAGGCGCGATTCCACGCCCTGATCGTGCATCAGGGCAGGGCAGCCGCCATTGGCTGCTCCATCAAGACCGCTGTTTCCTCATGCGCCCGATAGATGGCGGCGTAACGTCCGCCGCTTTCCAGCAGCGAGCGGTGCGATCCGATTTCCCGGACCCCGCCATTTTCGATGACGGCGATGCGGTGGGCAGACCGGATGGTTTCCAGGCGATGGGCTATGACGATGGAGGTTCGCCCCTCGCACAGCACCCGCAAGGCCCGCTGGATGCGCCTTTCGGTGCTGACGTCGATGGCGGAGGTCGCCTCATCCAGGATCAGCACTGATGGATCGGCGAGATAGGCGCGTACAAGGCAAACCAGTTGCCGCTGTCCCTGACTGAGCTGGCTGCCGAGCGGACCGACATGGGTCGCATAGCCGTGGGGCAAAGCATCGAGCACTTCGTCCGCGCCTATGCGCTTCGATGCCGCGATCAGCTCTTCGTCGCTGGCCTCGGGCCTCGCGAGACGGAGATTTTCCAGCACCGTTCCGCCGAAAAGGACATTGTCCTGAAGTACGACGCCGATATGGCGGCGCAGGCTGCGTTCGGAAACGGCGCGAATATCCTGCCCGTCCAGGAGGATCGACCCTTCGTCCACATCGTAGAAACGGGTCAGTAACTGGACCAGCGTGCTTTTGCCATGGCCGGTCGGACCGACGATCGCCAATAGCTCGCCCGCTTCTATATCGAGGCTGAGGTCGCGAATGACCGGCTGGCCGGGACGATAGCCGAAACGGACATTGCGGAACTCGATCCGGCCCTCCACCGCGTCGAGGACGGCGGCATCGGTCCGGTCCACGATGTCGGGTTGCGTATCGAGCAGCAGGAAGACGCGCTGGGCGCAGGCGGTGCCGTTGGCGAAACGTTCGAAAAGGTCGCTGAATTCCTGCAGGGGCGCAAGGAAGAGGAAAACGTAGAACAGGCTTTGGGTCAGTTCGCCCAGTGTGAGCGTGCCGAGCGCGATGCCGCGTCCGCCAACGACCAGCGTCAGCGCCAGGCCCGCCGTAGTGAGCAGGCCCGTAAAGGGCGCGAACCATCCCGAGCGGACGGAGCCGTAGATCAGGGAGGAATTGAAGTCCTCCAGCAGCCTTTGATATTTGGCCAGATTTTCCTGCTCGCGGCCCGATTGCTTGATCAGACGGACGGCAGCCACGGTCTCGACCAGATGGGCGGTGAAGCGGCTGCGGTTTTCGGCCACCTTGGCCCAACTGCGCTGCGCCACGCGCTTGAAGAGGAAGGTGGCGGCGATCAGGACAGGCACCACCGCCACCAGCCCCGCGAGCAGCACCGGCGCGATCAGCCACAGCAGGAAGCCGGACAGGCACAGCCGCAACAGGGCGGAGAGGAATTCCGGCGGCCCCTGGATCAGCAGCGGTTCCAGCGTGTCGACGTCGCGGTCTGCGCGGGCGATGATGCGGCCCGCCTTGGTGCGGTCGAAATAGCCGACGCTGAGCGTCTGGACATGGGCGAAGACGCGGGTGCGCAGGTCGTTGAGCAGGCGGATCGCCGCGATCCCGGCGCAATATTGCGACAGGCCGCCCAGCGCGAAACGCACGGCCCAGCTTGCCGCCAGCCCGGCGCAGGCCCAGGCGATCAGCGGGGTATCGACGCCGCCTCCGGCCTTGGTCTCGGCATGGCGCAGCCCCTGGTCGATGACGAGGCCGATCAGCAGCGGCCGGGCGAAGATCGCCAGCACCTGCACCATCTCTATCCCGATGACGGCCGCGATGGGCCGCCAGATCGGCGCGAGCAGCGGGATCAGCCGTTCGACCACGCTCTGGTTCAGGCTGCGCTGGGAGAATTTCTCCTCCAGCTCGATGTCGGACAGGGCGCTGTCGCCTCTGAATGCGTTCATCTGTCTTACAGTCCCATCAGGTCGCGATAGGCGGCGCTGTCCTGCGACAATTGCTCATGCGTGCCCTCTGCGATGATCCGGCCGCCGCTCAGCACCGCCACCCGGTCGGCGGCGAGCGCGGTCGACAGGCGGCTGGCGACGATCAGCAGAGTGACCGGGCGCTCGGCGCGGAGCTTGCGGATATTGTCGATGGCCCGCCTTTCGGTCTGGGCGTCGAGGGCGCTGGTGGCGTCGTCCAGGACCAATATGTCCGCGTCCGCCAACAATGCGCGGGCCAAGCACACACGCTGGCGCTGGCCGCCCGAAAGGGTCGCGCCCCGGTCGCCCACCCGCGTTTCCAGCCCGTCCTCAAGGCGGGCCAGCAATTCGCCCGCCGCCGCCTTGTCCAGCGCCGCGCGCAGTTCGTCATCGGTCGCGTCGGGCGCGCAGAGGCGCAGATTGGCGGCCAGCGTGTCGGAAAAGAGGAAGCTTTCCTGCGGCAGCACATGGACGCGGCGGCGCAACGCATGCAGGTCGCTCGTCCGCACGTCCCGCCAGCCGGTTTCCGCCGACCCCAGTTCGACGCGGCCCTCGTCCACCTCCACCAGCCGGGGGAGCAGGGCGGTGAGGATGCTCTTGCCCGATCCTGTCGCGCCGACCAGCGCCACCACCTCGCCCGGCCGCACGGCAAGGCTGAGGTCGCGCAGCACGGTCGCCCCATCGCCCAAGGGCGAGGCGGCGACATGCGAGAGGCGGAAACCGATCGGGCCTTCGGGCAGCGGCGCACTGCCCGAATTGATGACCGGCTCCGCGTCCAGCACTTCCCAGATGCGCGCCGCCGAAGCGCGGGCGTCCGCGATCACCTGCAGCAGGCGGCCGATGCTCTCGATCCGCAGGACCAGCGTGTTGACGACCAGCATCGCCGCCACCAGCGCGCCCAGGCCAAGCGCGCCATGCGCCACCATCCAGGCGCCCAGGCCCAGCACCCAGGCATGGGACAGGGCGATGATCGTCTGGGGCAGGGGAATGCGGCGGCAGGCGTGGCGGATCGCCGCCCGCGCCTCCACCCGGAACAGGTCGACATGGCGGCGGAAGCGCTCGGCCCGCGCTTCGCCCAGCGAAAAGGCCTTGATGACGCGGACGCCGTTGACGCCTTCCGACAGGTCCTGCGTCACCGCGTCATAGGCATCCCCGATCCGCCGGTCGAGCGCCACCAGCGTGTCGGCTTCCGACCAGAGCAGGCCGATGCCGATCGCCAGCAGGACCAGCGGACCCAGAGCGAGCCAGGGCGAATAGAGCGCCAGCAGGCCAAGCGAGATGGCGACGATCAGCCCGGTTTCGAATATCTGCCGCCAGAAATTGATCAGCGCGTCGCGCACCTTGTCCGCGTCGCGGGTCATGCGCGTCACCATCTCGCCCACGCCATGGCGCCAGTGATAGGCAAGGTCGAGGCGCTGTATCTGCGTCAATATCCGCCCGCGCAGGATGGTCAGCAGCCGCTGGCCGATGGAGAGGGAGAGGAGGCCCGCGCCATATTGCACCGCCGCCCGCGCCAGCGAGAGGCCGATCAGCAGCGCGACCCAGAACCAGGCGCGGTCATAATGCAGCACCCCGTCCGGACCGGCAGCGACCAGCCTGCCATGCTGCGCTTCCTGCACGGCATGGCCGACCATCACCTGCTGACCGACCAGCGCGACGTTGACGGCGGCCAGCAGCACCGCGGTCAGCGCAAACCGGCCCGGCATCTCGCCATAGATGGCAAGGCAGCGCAGCAACGGGCTGCGTTGCGGAAATCCTCTCTCCCCCATGGTTCCGTTCAGCTTGCGAGCGCGAGCGACTGCGCTGCTTCCAGCGGACGGGCGTCGATCCAGTCGCGCACGTCGAAGCTTTGCGGAATGAAGTTCCAGCGGTGCAGGAAGTTGGTGAAGTCCTGGATTGCCGTGACCGACTGTTCGGCAAGGTCGGTCTTCAGCTTCGTCTGCGCGTCCTCGCCATAGGCGATGCTGACCCAATATTCGCTGCTGTTGGTTTCGCGGGCGAGATAACGGCGGACGTCGGACGGGTGGGACTGCGCCCAACGCTCGGCGCGCAGCACCTGCTCGACGATGGTGACGGCGGCGTCGAAATGATGGTCGATCAGATGCCCGTCCACCGCCAGCGTGCGCGGCGTGCCGTTGTTGGAGCGCACCAGCGGATCGGGATGGATGCCGGTATCGATCACCGTCTTGAGCCCGAATTGATGCGCGATCTGGGCGCCGCTCGCGCCCTTCAGGAAGATCGCGTCGACCTCGCCGCGCAGCAGGGCGATGAGTTCGAGATTATTGGCTCGCGCCCGGCTGGTGCTGCGCCCGTTCCAGGCAAGCGTGCCGCCGACCGTCTGCGCCTGCCCGTCGCTATAATGAGTCTCGATGTCCTGATCGACGATCTCGACGTCAGAGACTTCCAGTCCCTCCAGCCGCAGCGCATTTTCAAGGCCGCGAATGGCCTGGGCGCGGGTAAAGTCGATCTCGACATTCTTCCAGTTGGGCAGGCCGAAGCGGCGGCCCTTCAGGTCGCGCACCGTCTCTATGCCGGACTCCGGGCTGGCCAGGATCAACTGCGTCTCGTCCGCCCAGGACAGGCCGATGACTCGCGTGTCGCGGCCCCGCGCCTTCGCGCTGATCGCCGGGATATTGCCGCCATGGCGCACGCTGTTCTGGACGGTGTGCGAGAAATGCGACTCCCGCTTGGAAAAGTCGCTGGATTCGAGCAGCGAGGACAGGCTGGTGCCCTGTGCGCGGAAGGCTTCCTCCAGCCAGCCCTGCTGGATGGCGATGCCAAGGCCGGTCGGCACCGGGCAGCGCGTATACCAGAGCGTGTCGAGTGTGTTGCTCATTCGGCAATCCTTTCGATGTTGGTAGGATATGCTCCTGCGCCGGCAGGAGCAGGACAGTCCTAGGCGGCGGACTCCAGAACGGCTTCGGCGGGAGCGTGCCGCTCATTCGGATTCTCCGGACGCAGCAGGTTCAGATGCTCGCGCAGCGTCGTGCCCTCATAGTCAGTCCGGAACAGCCCGCGCCGCTGGAGTTCCGGCACCACAAGGTCCACGAAATCCTCCAGCGAACTCGGCAGCAGCGGCGGGATCAGGTTGAAGCCGTCGGCGGCATCGTGCTCGAACCAGTCCTGTATCTGGTCGGCAATGTCGACCGGCGTGCCCAGCACCACCCGATGCCCGCGCACCGCGTTGAAGCGCAGGAAAAGCTGGCGGATGGTGAGATTCTCGCGCCGTGCCAGCGCGGTGAGCTGCCGCCAGCGGCCCTTGCCGTTCTCCGGCTCCGGCAGGTCGGGTAGCGGCCCGTCGAGCGGATAGGCACTGACATCATGCCCCATCAAATTGAGGTCGCCGGAAAAATCGACCTTCTCCTCCAGCGCGCCGAACTTGTCCTGCGCCTCCTGAAGACTGGAGCCGATGGTGAAGGACAGGCCTGGCATCACCTTCAGCGTATCGGGATCGCGCCCGTAACCGGCGACCCGCGTCTTCACATCCTTGTAGAAGGCCTGCGCATCCTCGATGAACTGGGCGGCGGCATAGATCATCTCGGCATGGCGGGCGGCGAAATCGCGGCCGACCTCCGAATTGCCGGCCTGCGCGAAGACCGGATAGCCCTGGATCGGGCGCGGCATGTCGAGCACGCTGTCGATGCCATAATAAGGCCCGCGATAATGGACCGGGTGCACGGCGTCGGCATTGAGGTAGATGCCGCTGTCCTTGTCCGCGCCCTCGAAGGCGTCGTCTTCCCAACTGTCCCACAGCGCCTTGGCCAGCTCCACGAAGTCATGGGCGCGGGCATAGCGTTCGGCATGGCTGGCGGGCTGGTCGATGCCGAAGCTTTTCGCCGCGCCGTCCGCCAGCGAGGACACGATGTTCCAGCCGATCCGCCCGCCGCTGATATGGTCGAGCGAGGCGAAGCGCCGCGCCAGCGCATAGGGCTGTTCGAAATTGGTGTTCACCGTCGCGACCAGCCCGATATGGCTGGTGATGCTGGCCAGCGCCGCCGTTGCGGTCAGCGGTTCGAAATCGAGGAAAGCGTGCCGCCGGGCGATCCCCTTGGTGCTGTCGCCGCTCTGCCCCACGAAATCCGCGAAGAAGGCGGCGTCCAGCTTGCCGCGCTCGGCGGTGCGGACGAGGCCGGCCCAATAGCGGAAATCGGGCTTGCCGGTGTCGGCGGTGCCCGGTTGGCGCCAGGCGCCGGGATGATGGCCGTGGCGGGTCAGGAAAACGGCGAGCGCAAGCTGGCGCTTCTTCTGGGACATGGGATCGCTCCGGAAAGCGACGCCGCTGCTGGAGCATGGCGCGGTTGACCGGAACCAGCCCCGCCTCCGTTCGGGCTGCACTTGTCGAAGCCCCTTACTTCTTCAGGAGAAGGAGGGCCCTTCGACAGGCTCCGGGCGAACGGGAGGGGTGCTGGTCCGATTAACCGCGCAAATGCGTCAGCAACGGCGCCGGACTTCAAACATCATTCGGCGGCTTGCGCGGTTTCAGGCAGATGGATCGTGCCGTCATCATCGACGCGGGCGTCGGGCGGCACCAGCTTGCCCATCTTCCACTGCTGCTCCAGCACGCCGGGGCCGAAGGGCTTTGACCCGCCGAGCGCCTGCCCCAATATCTGGAACTGCGCGCCTTCCTCCAGCAGCACGATGGTGTTGGTGAGGTCGCGGAGGCTCTTCCAGCTCCAGATGGTCGCGCCGCCATTGGCCTCCACGATGCCGGGGACTTCGCGATCCTGCTCGATCGCCTCCAGGATGAAGTCGGGCTCAGGCTGGCGGCGATTGATATAGACCGGAAGCTGCGCGGTGAAGCGGAAGCGGCGGTTGGGTACATAGAGCAGCGGCAGTTCCGAATGCGCCTGCGAATAGGCGCCCAGATGCGGCGTGTGGACGTGGCTGATCGCCTGGAAGTCCGGATATTTCTTGAAGATCTTGAGGTAGCGCGCCGCCCCGCCCGGCGCATTGCCCCAATGGAGTGTGCCGTCGAAGCCGATGACGCTGGTGACGGCCTGATCGGGATCGTCTTCCCACAGACCGGCATAGTTCAGCGTGATGATCTTGTCTTCGCCGGGGATGCGGACCGCGAAGAACAGGGTGCCGCTGGCCGAGATGGTATGGGTCTCGCGCAGGACGCGGAAGGCGCGGCGGGCGTCCTTCTCCGTCTGCAGCACGAAGCCGATCGTTTCCCTTGAAAGTCCGTTGGTGTCAGACATGCTTATTTCCTTTCAGGCTGGAATGGCGACAGGTTGGGGACGCTGGGCGTTGAGGGCGCGGGCGGCCTCCAGCGGCCGGGGATCGACCCAATCGGACAGGGCGAAATCCGCATCGAGGAAGCCGTGGGTGAACAGGAACTTCTTCTGAAGGTCGAACAGGGTGAGCCGTTCGTCGTCCAATGTCGGGTGCAGCCCTTCGTGCAGCCGGGCATAGGCCTGGTCGACGGCCTGCGCGCTGCCCTCCGTTTCATATTCGAGGATGTCGCGCAGCCGGTCGGGCTGCTCCGCGACCCAATCGGCTGCGCGCAGGGTGACGGCCAGGAAGCGGACCAGCAGGTCGAAATGATCGTCGATCAGGCTCTGATGGACCGTGATCGGACGGGGCGTGCCGTTGTTCACGCGAAAGCGCGGGTCGGGCAGGGCGTCGAGATCGATGGCGACGACCAGACCGTTCTCCCGCGCCTGATCCAGCGCGGCGGCGCCCTTCACATAGATGGCGTCGACCTTGCCCTCGACCAGCGCCTCGATCGGCCAGAGCCGCCCGACGCCGCTCCGCTGGCCCGACTCGCGTGGTTGCAGGTCGCGCCCGCTGCCGCCGATATTGCGCAGCCGGTCGGGCGTCTCGATCAGGTCGACATCGTCGAAGCTCAGCCCCGCCGACGCCAGGGCGCCCTTATAGCCCGCGAGCGACATGCCGCGCGCGATGCTGGTGCCGCGCACATGGCTGGGGATGTCGTTGTGGCTCCAGCCGGGCAGGGCCAGCCGCTTGCCCTTGAGATCGGCGGCGGAGCGGATGCCGGAATCCGGCCGCGCCAGGATGAGCTGGCTCTCCTCGATCCAGGTGAGGCCGATCAGCTTCGTCGGCTCGCCCTGGGCGCGGGCGGCGATGGCCAGCATGTTGCCGCCCTCGCGGATCAGCGTGGGCAGGCGGTGGTCATAATGATGGCGGCCGAGTTCCGATCCCGACTCCTGCAAGGTGCGCAGCGCAATGCCGTCGCCCTCGAAGCTCTCGGTCAGCCAGCACAGCTTGTAGGCAATGCCCGTGGCAGTCGGAACGGGGCAGCGGGTGAACCAGATCTCATCGGGCTGCTTGGCCTTTATGGGGGCGCTGTCGGATAGGGTCGGCACGGCTGGCAAGTCTCCGGTTGTTGCCCGGGGAAAATCGCAAGACGTGTGCCAATCGGTAAAATGGCGGAATTATGGGGGATTTCGGAAAGGGAAGCGGGCATGGGTGCGGCATATTGAACAGTCCCCTTGCTGCATTTTCACCGCCGTCAATGCTTCGGCTTCAGCGCCTCCGCCAGGGAAACGGTCGCGCTGCCCCGTCGCGCGGGCTGCGCCTGGCTGGGATCGGCCTTCCATCCGCTAAGATAGATGACGGCCATCTGCTCCGCCGTCCGCTCATCGATGTCGGCCGCCGCCGCGAAATGCTCCGTGGCCCCGATCAGAACGTCCCGCCGCAACGCGGGCGGCCGCGAAGCCAGCACATTGCCGGCCCCCATGCCCCGCAAGTCGCGCATCAGCCGCAATATATCGCCGTAGCGCACCGTCAGCACTTCGCCGTCCGCGACCGGCATGGTAAAGCCTGCCCGCGCCAGCAGATCACCCGCCGAGCGAACGTCGACCTGCGGATGGATATGCTGCCCCGCCCGGTCCCCTTCGCCCGTCATCAGCGCGGCGCGGAGTAGCGGCAGCGAGCCTGCGCCCGCGAAAGCAGCCAGCATCAGCCCGTCGGGGCGCAATATCCGCCGCATCAGGATCAGCGCGCCGGGCAGGTCGTTGACGCTGTCCAGCGTGCCGCAGGCGATCACCAGGTCGAAACTTTCATCGGCAAAGGGCAGGGCGTCTTCATCGGCCTGCACGCCGCCCTGCGCCTTCGCCGCCGCAAAGCCGGGGTCGGCGCAGACGACGCTCTTGCCCAGCGCCTCCAGCGCGGCCCTCGCGCTGCCATCGGGGCAGCCGATCACCAGCACTTCCTTCAGCTCGCGCTGCACGTCGCCCAGCCGGTCCAGCAGTTCGTCCAGCATCATGCGATAGAGGAAGTCATGCTCGGCAAAGCGCGCCATCATCCGGTCGCGCCTTTTGGCGCGCAGGGCTCGGTCGAAGATGTCGGGATTGGTCATCGGGGCCTTGTGCATGGGCGAAGGAGCGGGAACAAGGGAGATGATGTCCCTTGCCCTGCTTCACAAGAGCGTCCCGCTCCTCAAAACGGCGCTCGGCCCGCTGGTCGATTATGCCCTGCCGCCACGCTGCCCCGGCTGCGGCGAGATCGTGGCTGCGGATGATGCCTTCTGCCTCGCCTGCTGGAGCGGGATGCGGTTCCTGGGCGCGCCCTGCTGCGCCCGTTGCGGGCTTCCTTTCGACTATGACCGCGGGGATGGCGCGGAATGCGGAGCCTGTCTGGCCGATCCGCCGCCCTATGACAGCGCGCGGGCGGTGCTGGCCTATGGCGATGTCGCCCGCACCGTGGCGCTGCGGCTGAAATATGGACGGCGCATCGGTCTTGCGCGGCTGATTGCGAGGCAGATGGCGCGGCAGGTTCCGGCGGCGCGCGATGCCGTCATCGTGCCGGTGCCGCTGCACCGCTGGCGCTTGTGGTGGCGGGGCTTCAACCAGTCGGCGCTGATCGCCCGCCATCTGGCGCGGCTGACCGGCTTGCCGGTCGACAATCATGCGCTGCTCCGCACCCGCCGGACCCGGCCCCTGCGCGGCATGAGTCCGAAGACGCGCGCGAAGGCGGTTCGCGGCGCCTTCGCCCTGGCCCCGGGTCATATGCTCAAGGGACGCGCCGTTCTGCTGATCGACGACGTGCAGACCAGCGGCGCAACGGCGGCCGCCTGCGCCCGGGCGCTGAAACGCGGCGGCGCGGCAAGCGTTCATCTGCTGTGCTGGGCGCGGGTGCTGCCGGACGGCACCGATTGACAAACAGCCGCCGAACCACAATTTCGACGATCAAGGAGTAAGACATGGCGAAGGTCGAAATCTATACCAAGGCCTGGTGCGGCTATTGCGCCCGGGCGAAGGCGCTGCTGAACGGAAAGGGCGTGGCGTTCGAGGAATATGACATCACCATGGGCGGGCCCAGGCAGCAGGAAATGCTGGACCGCGCCAATGGCGGGACGACCGTGCCCCAGATTTTCATCGACGGCCGGCATATCGGCGGCAGCGACGACATGGCGATGCTTGAGCGGCAGGGCAAGCTCGACGCCCTGCTGGGGGCTTAGGCCGGATGCGCGCCGCCATCTTCCAGATGACCAGCGGGATCGATCCCGCCGCCAATGCCACCGCCATCGCGGACATGGCTGCGCGTGCCAAGGGGGAGGGGGCGGATATTCTCTTCACACCCGAAATGGCGGGCTATCTGGACCGCGACCGGCAAAGGGCGGCGGCGACCCTGCATTCGGAGGCGGACGACCCTGTCCTCGCCGCGGTGCGCAATGCGGCGGCGAAGCAGGGGCTGTGGGTGCATCTGGGCTCGACCCCGCTGAAGGATGAGCGGAGCGACGGGCGCTGGGCCAATCGCAGCTTCATGATCGACGATGGCGGCGCGATTCGGGCCCGCTACGACAAGATCCATCTGTTCGACGTCGATCTGGCGACGGGCGAAAGCTGGCGCGAATCGTCGGTCTATGGGCCGGGCGAGCGGGTCGTGGCGGTCGACACGCCCTGGGCCCGCATGGGATTGTCGGTCTGTTACGACATGCGCTTTCCCGATCTCTACCGGGCGCTCACCAACGCAGGCGCGACGGTGCTGCTGATGCCGGCTGCCTTCACCGTGCCGACAGGGAAGGCGCACTGGCACATATTGCTGCGGGCGCGCGCCATAGAGGCGGGATGCTTCGTCATCGCCGCCGCGCAGACGGGCCATCATGCGGATGGCCGCGACACCTATGGGCATAGCCTGATCGTCGACCCATGGGGGGACATGGTGCTCGACATGGGCGAGCAGGCGGGCCTTGCTCTTGCGGAGATCGACCTGTCGCGCATAGAGGACGTGCGCGGGCGGGTGCCCGCGCTCGCCAACCGGCGATCCCTGCCCATGGATGTGACGCTATCGTGATCGTTTTCGACCTCAAATGCGAATCCCAAGGCCATGTGTTCGAGGCGTGGTTCGGTTCCAGCGCCGATTATGAGGACCAGAAGGCGCGTGGGCTGCTCGCCTGCCCGCTTTGCGGCGACGGGCATGTCGGCAAGGCGGTGATGGCTCCCGCCGTCGCTGCCAAGGGGAACAGCCGGCCGGAAACCATGCCGCAGATCGCTTCTTCGGGCGATGCTTCGATCACCATGGGTGCGGGCGAGGAAGCGAAAATGCGCGAACTGGTGCTTGCGCTGGCGAAGGCGCAGCAGAAGGCGCTGGAGGATTCGACCTGGGTCGGGCGCGACTTCGCGGAAAAGGCGCGCGCCATGCATTATGGCGAGCAGGATCGCACCAGCATCCATGGCGAAGTGGCCCTGAGCGAGGCCCGGGCCTTGATCGCGGAGGGCGTGGAGGTTGCGCCGCTGCCTTTTCCGGTCATTCCCCCCGACGCGAAGAATTGACCGCGCCGCTCTCTCGCAATAGAGCCGTCACCGGGCACCCGTAGCTCAGCAGGATAGAGCATCAGATTCCTAATCTGAGGGCCGTGGGTTCGAATCCCGCCGGGTGCACCACGCATTCTCGTATTACGAGGCCTTTTAGGCAATGCCTGTGCCGGGCCTCGAAAATGGCGCAGTTCCGCGCCATTCTGTCGAGGTGCCGCAGAACCGAGTGCCGCAGAGACGTGCTTTTGGGCCTCAGAGCCACAAAAAAGACCCCGCGTCTCACGGGGCCTCTCCGGGTGGCACGCGGTTTTGTCAAGGCTCACTGGAAGCCGAGCGCCTCTCGCTGCGCTTTCCAGTCCAGCGGAATGGCAGCATGCTTCATGAGTCGCCGGGACGTGAGTGTCGCCGGTTGCCGGCCCTCGAGAATGGCGGTGATGATGTCCGGCGCGAGGAAAGCCAGTCGCGCGACCCGCTCGGCTGTGCGATCGTTCGTCGCGGAAGTTTGCGTGAAGAGCTGCTGCCGAGCCACTTCCGCTTTTCGGATCAGAGCGATCAGCTCCAGATCGACGTTGGGCTTCTGCTCTTCGCCTGATCGCAGCACCAGCTTGAGATTGCGCCCATGCCGATCCGGCGCGGTTTCGATGTGGAGCGGCAGGCGGTGGCCGTCGTCTTCCACGATTGGCGCCGTGCCATCCAGCAACGCAACAAGACGGCGGCGGCTGATCGAGGCGTCGATCCTGTCGGTGTGGACCATAATAGCAAGATCGAGAGCTTGCAGCGTTCTACGAACCTCGCTCTTCCGTTTGCCGCGCATCGCTGATCCAAGTGCCTGGCCGGCATCGATCCGGCGCCTGGTCGTTTGGGCGTCGACCTGTTGCAGCACCATGATGGTTTGCGGATCGGCCAGGAGTGCAGCGGCTGCATCGACCGCGGTTTGCTCCAGCTCGGTAGCTGGCAACCGCAGGGCAGGGGCCCTGATCGCTGCCTCGTTCGTGGCGGATGCGATGCTGGACACATAATAACGATAGCGGCGCTTCTGCTTCACGGCATGGCTGGGCGACATTGGCCGATCGACATGGTCTCGAATCATGCCAGTCAGCAGGCTGCTATGTTCGCTGTTGCCGCCTGCGCGACGGGTGCCGATCGCTCCTGCGCGTTTCGCCTGCACCGCATCCCACAGCGCCTGATTGATGATCGGCGGATGCTGGCCGTCATAGACCTGGTCGCGATGCCGGATCTTGCCGATGTAAATGGGATTGGCGATAAGATGATGGAGCGGTCCACGCACGAATGACTGGCCGCCGCGAACGGACCCGTCGCGCATGGTCTGCCGCTTGGTGACGATGCCCTCCGTCTTCAACTCCTCCATCAGCGCCATGACCGAAGGCACCGCCAGATAGCGGCGGAAGATATGCTCGACAGTCTTTGCCTCCTGTGGATTGGGCACGAGCTTGCGATCGACGACATCATAGCCGAGCGGCACCGGGCCGCCCATCCAGATCCCCCGGGCTTTGGACTGGGCGATCTTCTCGCGGATGCGCTCGGCGATCACCTCGCGCTCGAACTGTGCGAAGCTCAGCAGAACATTGAGCGTCAGTCGCCCCATGCTTGTCGTCGTGTTGAACTGCTGCGTGACCGATACGAAGGAGGCGCCGGCCGCATCGAACACATCAACGATACGGGCAAAGTCGTTGAGGCTGCGGGTCAACCGGTCAACTTTATAGACGATGACGATGTCGACCTATAGCGCGACGATCTGGGTGAGAGGTCAGCGACTATCAGGATGAGAACAGATTGTCGCGGCGGGTTCATGGTGCCGGGTTAGA
>NZ_JAINEZ010000039.1:0-45362 GCF_019873065.1 Sphingobium sp. PNB | reverse complement strand
CCGGGTGGTAATCGGACATTCCCCCTCCCGCCTGCGGGAGGGGGAATGTCCGATTACCACCCGGATCACTCAGTCTGGGGGGTCTTGAATTTGTCCACGCTGCCTGGCGTGAAAGGGCGACAGCTGAACCGGGTTCTCATGAGCCACTTGTTTCCTTCGAGTGCCTTCGCAGGAGTACGGTGGGATTAAACCCCGTTTCCGTTTTGTCGCGGCGCTGCTATTCCCCGTTGCGATGACCGAATTTCGCGACCCGTTCGACGCTATCAAGGATCACCCGTTCGACGATGCGCTGTCCCAGCGCTACCTCGTCTATGCGCTCTCCACCATCACGGCGCGGTCGTTGCCGGATTTGCGCGACGGGCTGAAGCCGGTGCACCGGCGGCTGCTCTGGGCGATGCGGCTGCTGCGGATGGAGCCGGGCGGGGCCTCGCCCGACGTGCTGGTCGCCAATCCGGCGCGCAACACCACGCCGTACAAGAAATGCGCCCGCGTCGTCGGCGACGTCATCGGCAAATATCACCCCCATGGCGACGCGTCGGTCTATGACGCCATGGTGCGTCTGGCGCAGGATTTCTCGCTGCGCACGCCGCTGGTCGACGGGCAGGGCAATTTCGGCAATATCGACGGCGATAATGCGGCGGCGATGCGCTATACCGAGGCGCGGCTGACGCAGGCCGCCGCCGACCTGATGGCCGGGCTGGACGAAGGCACCGTCGAATTCCGCCCGACCTATAATGGCGAGGATCAGGAGCCGGAGGTGTTTCCCGGCCTGTTCCCCAATCTGCTGGCCAATGGCGCCACCGGCATCGCGGTCGGCATGGCGACCAGCATCCCGCCGCATAATGTCGCCGAACTGATCGATGCGGCCAGCCTGCTGATCGACAATCCGGACGCCGAGCATGCCGATCTGATGCAGATCGTGCGCGGTCCGGACTTTCCGACCGGCGGCGTGCTGGTGGACAGCGCTTCCATCATTTCGGAGGCTTATGCGACGGGGCGGGGATCGTTTCGAACCCGCGCCCGCTGGCACAAGGAGGATGGCGGGCGGGGCACATGGGTCGCGGTGGTGACGCAGATCCCCTTCCAGGTGCAGAAGTCCAAGCTGATCGAGCAGATCGCGGCGCTGATCAACGACAGGAAGCTGCCGATCCTGGCCGATGTGCGCGACGAGAGCGACACCGAGATCCGCATCGTCATCGAACCCCGCGCCCGCACCGTCGACCCCGACGTGCTGATGGACAGCCTGTTCCGGCTGACCGATCTGGAAAACCGCTTTCCGCTGAACCTGAACGTGCTGGACGCGACGCGCACGCCAAGGGTGCTGGGGCTGAAGGCGGTCCTCGTCGAATGGCTGAAGCACCAGATCGACGTGCTGGTGAAGCGCGCCCAGCACCGGCTGGACAAGATCGCGGCGCGGCTGGAGCTGCTGGACGGCTATATCATCGCCTATCTGAACCTTGACCGGGTGATCGAGATCATCCGGACCGAGGATGAGCCGAAAGAGGTGATGATGGCCGAGTTCGGCCTGAACGACCGGCAGGCCGAGGCGATCCTGAACATGCGGCTGCGGTCCCTGCGCAAGCTGGAGGAGATGGAGCTGCGGCGCGAGCATTCGGAACTGCTGAAGGAACGCGACGAGCTGACAAAGCTGGTGGAAAGCCCGGCGCGGCAGCGGACGCGGCTGAAGAAGGACCTGGCGGACCTTCGCAAGCGCTATTCGCCCGAGAGCGATTTCGGCCGGCGGCGCACGCTGGTCGAGGAGGCGACGCCGGCGCGGGAAATCCCGCTGGAGGCGATGATCGAGAAAGAGCCGATCACCGTGATCCTGTCCGAGCGCGGATGGATCAGGGCGATGAGCGGGCATCGCGACCTTGCTTCGGCGGACACGCTGAAATTCAAGGAAGGCGACGGTCCGATGATCGCCTTCCACGCGCAGACCACCGACAAGCTGCTGCTGGCGACGGAGACCGGGCGCGTCTTCACGCTGGGCGCGGACAAGCTGCCCGGCGGGCGCGGCTTTGGCGATCCGGTCCGGTCGCTGGTCGACATGGACGGCACCGGCAATATCGTCGCCCTGCTGCCTGCGCGGGCGG
Organism: Sphingobium sp. PNB; assembly: GCF_019873065.1. Lineage (NCBI taxonomy): Bacteria > Pseudomonadati > Pseudomonadota > Alphaproteobacteria > Sphingomonadales > Sphingobiaceae > Sphingobium > Sphingobium sp. PNB. The sequence goes on along the minus strand of NZ_JAINEZ010000039.1, from coordinate 43,269 downwards.
GTGGCGAACTGCTGCTTGCATCCTCGGACGGGCGCGGCTTCGTGGCGGCGGTGGCGGATGTGATCGCCGAAACGCGCAAGGGCAAGCAGGTCGTCAATGTGCGGACCGGCGCGAAGCTGAGCGTCGTGCATCCCATCGCGCCGGAGGCGGACAGCGTCGCCGTGATGGGCGAAAACCGCAAGCTGCTGGTCTTCTCGCTCACTGAAATGCCGCGCATGGCGCGCGGTCAGGGCGTGCAGATGCAGCGCTATCGCGACGGCGGGCTGTCCGATGCCATCGCCTTCCGCCTGTCCGACGGGCTGAGCTGGGCCATGGGTGGAGGAACGGGGCGGGTGCGCACGGAAGCCGACATGACGCCATGGCGCGTAGCCAGGGGCGCGGCCGGGCGCATGCCGCCCACGGGCTTCCCGCGCGATAACCGGTTCTGAGAAGCTGATTTTTTCGTTACTATCGCGCTGGAATCGGGAATGTCGTTTCCCGAAAATTTACCCTTTGGGCCTATCGCCGGGCCTATGGAAGCCATGTCGATGCGTGATCGGCCGACCGAAATGCCGGACATCCAGCTCCTTCTGGGGCAGGATGACGCGCATCTTTCCCATCGCGTGGCGATAGCGGACTGGCTGGCTGCGCTGCCTTATCCGGCGGCTGCATTCTCCTTCGAAGACAATAGGTTGTCCATGGTGGCGACCAATGCGCCGTTCGGAAACTGCTTCACCTGCAGCAACCCGGGCGAAGCCGAACGGCCCCATGCGGCCGAATGGCGCAGGCGGATCGTGCAGAGCGTCCTGTCCGGGCGCGATTCGGAAGGTTTCGAATTGCGCCGCGACGGCATGTTGGGGCCCGAATATTTCTACTGCACCGTCGGGCGGCTGCCCGAACCGGATGGCGAACCCAATCTGTTCCTGTTCACCGCCCTCGACCGGACGAGCGACCGGACCATCGAGAAGAACCTGCGGCGGGAATTATTGTCCGACGGCCTGACCGCGCTTCCCAACCGCACGGGATTTGGCGAGGAGATCGAGGACCGGCTGACCAACACGCCCTGGCCGGACAATGCGCAGTTCGGCATCCTCGCCATCGATCTGAGCCGGTTCAGCCGGGTCAATGAATCCCTGGGCCCGATGGCCGGCGACGAGTTGCTGATCACGGTGGCCAAGCGGTTGAAGTCCAGCCTGCGGCAGGGCGATGTGCTGGCGCGCATCGGCGGCAACGACTTTGCGATTTTCGCCAGGCTTAACAATGGTTTGTCGGACGCCCTTCATATCGTTCAGCGCATCCGGGACTCGCTCAGCTATCCGATCAGGCTGAGCGATCTGCAAATCCGGGTAGATTGCGCGATCGGCTGCGCCCTGTCGACCAGCTTGACCGAAGACCCCGAGGATGTGGTGCGCAAGGCGCAGGCCGCGGTGAAGATCGCCAAGCGCAGCGGCAAGGTGGAAATCTACCGCAATGGCGTGCTGAAGGAGGCGCAGCGGCGATTTTCCGTCGAGAGCCGGCTGCGCGATGCGCTGGCCCAGGGAGGGCTGACGCTGGCCTTCCAGCCGCTGATCCACCTGCAGACGGGTGAAATCACCGGCTTCGAGGCGCTGGCGCGGTGGGAGGATGAAGAACTGGGCCATGTGTCGCCCGCCGAGTTCATCGCCGTGGCGGAGGAAAGCGGACTGATCACGCCGCTGGGCCGCTGGGCGGCCTATGAGGCGGCGCAGGCGCTCAGCCGGTGGGATGCGAAATTCGGCCAGGCGTTGCCGGTGGGCGTCAATGTGAACCTTTCCCCGATCCAGATGGCGCGGGACGATGTCGCATCCATGTTCGAGGAAGCGCTGCGCTATGCGGGCATTTCGGGCAAGCGGCTGACAGCGGAACTGACCGAAAGCGCCATCGTGGCGGACCCCGAAAAGGCGCGGAAGCTGTTGTTCGCGCTCAAGGACCTGCACATGCCGATCGCCATGGACGATTTCGGCACCGGCTATTCCAACCTGGCGAGCCTGCACAGCCTGCCCATCGACATATTGAAGATCGACCGCAGTTTCGTGACATCCATGCTGGAGGACCGGGACAAGGAGATCATGGTGCGCACCATCCTGTCGCTGGCCGAATCGCTGGGGCTGCATGTCACGGCCGAGGGGATCGAGACGCAGCAACTGGCCCATGCGTTGCAGAATCTGGGGTGCTGGCAGGGGCAGGGCTATTATTTCGCGCGGCCGATGGCGGAGGGCGATGCCTATGACTATTGGCGGGCGCGCTGGAATTTCGAAACGGTCTGATCCGCGATTTCCGAGACGCGGGCTGCGTCGGGAAAATCCTCCGCCACCCAGATGTCCTGAACCTCGGCCAGCGCCTTCGCCACGTCCGGGCCGGGCTGAAGGCCCCGCGCGATCAGGGCGCCGCCGCCCAGCGGCAGGCGCGGCGGGGCCCAGTCCGCGAGCATCTTCAGGCCGTCGAGCGGAGCCGAGGGATCGATCAGGATACGGTCGATGGCCCCTTCCACGCCGATCCGGAAGGCGAGGGCGCGGGGGGTCGCGCCGGTGGCGGCGCCTTCCAGCGCGGCGGTCAGGCGCTTGCGGGCCTTGTTGGACAATTTGAGCCGGGCGCCCACCTGATCGGCGGCGCGCGGGTCCGGTGGAAGCAGGGCCGCCAGGCGGCGCAGGGCCGCAGGAGCGGTGCCGGAGGCGGCCTCCCGCTCGATCAGCATGGACAGGCGGGCCAGTCCGTCATGGTCGACCTCCGGCAGGACGGGCAGCAATATGCCGCCGTCGACCATGAGCCGGAGCGAGGCGAGCGGCCCGGGCAGGGCGAGCAGTTTGAGCAGTTCGTCCGCAATGCGTTCGCGCGAAAGGGCCATCAGGCTGTTGGCGGCGTCGCGGCAGGCGGCATAGGCCTCCACATCCGGTTCGTCATGGCCGAAGCGCGCGAGGAAACGGAAATAGCGCAGGATGCGGAGATGATCCTCCGCGATGCGGGCGCTTGCCTCTCCGATGAAGCGGACGCGATGCGCGCGGAGATCGGCGACGCCGCCGAAGAAGTCCGTGATGGCGTGGGTGAGGGGGTCGGCATAGAGCGCGTTGATCGTGAAATCGCGCCGGGCGGCGTCTTCGCGCCAGTCGTCGGTATAGGCGATGGTGGCGCGGCGGCCGTCCGTGCTGACGTCGCGGCGGAGGGTCGTGATCTCCACCGGCCAGCCGTTGATCACCGCCGTGATCGTGCCATGGTCGATGCCGGTGGGGACGGCCTTTATACCCGCGGCCCTGAGACGGTCGATGACGGGCTGCGGCTCCAGCACGGTGGCGATGTCCAGGTCGTTGACCGGCAGGCCCAGAAGGCCGTCGCGAACGGCGCCGCCTACGAAGCGGGCGAGGCCCTGTTCCGCGCCGAGCGCCCTCAGCAGCGCGTCCAGGCCGGGGCGATGGCGCCAGTCGGCGTCAGGTAGCAGGCTGGTCATGGCCTAGCCTGCGCGACAGATTGGCGAGAATCGCGGCGGTGATGCCCCAGATGCGGCGTCCTTCCCAGAATATTTCGTAATAATGCCTTTCAACACCCTGATAATCTATCGATTTCCTGATCCGGTTGGCAGGATTGAGGGCGAAGGAGAGGGGAAGTTCGAACAGCTCCGCCACCTCCGCTTCGCGGGGGGAGAGGGGAAGGTCGGGCGGGATCACGCCGAGCACGGGGACGATGTCGAAGCCGGTGAAGGTGTGATAGCGGTCCGACGTGCCGATGATGTCGACGAGGCCGGGAGGGAGGCCGATCTCCTCCTGCGCTTCGCGCAGGGCGCCGGCGATTTCGTCTGGATCGTCGTCGTCGACCCGCCCGCCGGGGAAGGCGACCTGTCCGGCATGCTGGCGCAGTCCGGCGGAGCGCTGGGTCAGGATCAGTCCGGGTTCGGGACGGTCGGTGATCGCGACCAGCACGGCCGCGGGCGAGAGCAGGATGTCGCCGTCGATCCGGGGGTCGCGGGTGTCGGAGGGTATCAGGCCGACCTCCCGCTCATGCCCCTGCCTGAGGGCGGTCCGCAGCCGTTCCGCCAGGGTCATGCCGATCCGTCCAGCGCGAAGAAGGCGCCGTTGCTCCAGAGGCCGATGGGTTGGGCGCCTTCGTCCAGCGCCAGGTTCATCAGTTCATAATAGACGCTGCGGGCGATCAGCGCCTCCAGCCCGCCGCGGACATGGAGATAGGGATGCGGCCCGTCCGGCGTTTCGCGCAGGACAAGGGCGTTGTCCGGGCCGGCGGCGACCAGGTCGCCCGTGTTGAGCCGGAAGGCGAGGTTGCGCGCCCGGCCTTCGCCTTCGCTCTTGAGCTCGACGGCGATGAAGGGTGCATCCTCCACCTCGATCGAGAGTTTCTCTACGGGCGTGACCAGGACGTGGCTGCCGTCGGGTTCGCGGCGCAGGATGGTGGAGAAGAGGCGGACCATGGCTTCGCGGCCGATGGGAGAGCCCTGATGGAACCAGGTGCCGTCGCGGGCGATGCGCATGTCGCTGTCGCCGCAATGGTCGGGGTTCCACTTCTCCACGGGCGGAAGGCGCTTTTCCGCCAGCAGGCGCGCGACATCGCTGAGGGACAGGCTGGAAAGATCGGGGGGCGGCTCCATCGGCATGGGGCCGAGATAGGGGCGCTTGGGCGCGAAGGCAAAAGGGAAATTTCAGGCGCGGACGGTGGCGCGCGGACCCAGCATGCCCGTGCCGCCTATCGGCCTACCGTCGACCGACAGCGCCAGCAGGCGGCGCGGCTCGAACGGGCCGGGGCAGTCCCAGCCGCCGGTGCCTTCGGCCGAAAAGCCCCAGAAGCGGCCATAATATTCCGGATCGCCGATCATCATCAGCGGATCGCTTCGCCGCGCGCGGGCGGCCGCGACGACCGCGTCCATCAGGGCGCGGCCGTGGCCGGCGCCCTGCACCGCGGGGTCCACCGCGACGGGGCCGACCATGATGAGCGGCGTCCGGCTGCCGTCTTCATGGGCGAGCGCGACGGGCCAGCTTTGCAGGGAGCCGATGAGCCTGCCCTCCCCATCCCGCATGCCGAAGGAGAGTTCGGGCAGCCAGGGCATGCCGTCGCGAATCAGATAGGCGGTGCGACCGTGCCGGTCAGGGCCGAAGGCCGCGTCAAGCAGTTGCTCGACCGCGTTCCGCGACATCATGTTGAGGGGCACTATCACAGACACGTCTTGCCGATCCGTCCTCAATGGCGCATGGACGCGCCGAGAGCGGCGGGCTTTAGCGCGTGGCTCGCAAAATAAAAGTCTAAACTGGGGCCGGCCCGCGGCAGGGACGGCCTGAATGTGGCGAGCTATGAACAGCGGATTTGACGATTTCCTGACGTTGGAGGTGAATAATCTGGACGTGGATGTCCTGACCGGCATCTATTCGGAGGAGACGCACCTGCCGCAACCGCTGCGCATATCGATCAGGGCGCGGCTGAAGATCGCGGACCATTACGATCCCGACACGCCGCTGTCCCGGTCGAAAAATTACATGGACCTGAAACATGCCGCGACCGCGGCCCTGCCGGAAGGACAGCATTTCACGCTGATCGAGGCGGTGGCCGATCATATCATCGAGACGATCTTCCTCCAGGACGACAAGGTGACCCATGTCGAGGTGAAGATCGTGAAGCTCGCCCTCAGCGAGAAGGGCGAGGAGATCGGGATCACCATGGGGCGCGGGCGGAGATAGGGCGGTTTCCGGGCGATCGGAACCGATCGCCCGTCATTCCCGTCGCTACCCCTTGATCAGGCCGATTTCCCGCAGCCGTTCGGTCAGATAGTCGTGCGCGGTTATGGGCGGGTCGCGGCGGGGATGCGCCGCATCGACGCATTGGGGCAGGGCGTCGATCAGGAAGTCCGGCCGCAGGTGCAGGAAGAAGGGCATGGAATAGCGCGAATGGCCGCGCCGTTCCGGCGGCGGGTTGACGACGCGGTGGCTGGTCGAGGGCAGGCGATGGTTGGTCAGCCGCTGGAGCATGTCGCCCACATTGATGGCGAGCGCGCCCGGCGGCGGAAGCACGGGCAGCCAGTTGCCGTCCCGGTCCCTGAGTTCCAGCCCGCCTTCCTCGGCGCCCAGCAGCAGGGTGATGAGGTTGATGTCCTCATGCGCGCCGGCGCGGATGCCCGGCGCTTCCGGCGAGACGGGCGGATAATGGAGCAGGCGCAGGATCGAATTGCCGTTTTCGATGGGCTTGTCGAACCAGCGCTCCTCCAGCCCCAGATATAGGGCGATGGCGGACAGCAGTTCGGCGCCGACGCGGTCGAATTCGGCATAGAGGCGCGTGAACGTCTCATGGAATTCCGGCAGCTCGTCCGGCCAGACATTGGGCGGCATGCTTTGCGCCAGCGGATCGCCTTCGGGCAGGTCGCGACCGACATGCCAGAATTCCTTGAGGTCGTTCTCGCTCGCGCCCTTGGCGATTTCCACGCCGAAGGCGGTGTAGCCGCGCTGGCCGCCATTATATCGGGCGTCGTAGCGGCGCTTTGCCTCCTCCGGCAGGGCGAAGAAGCGGCGGGCGAGCGCCCAGCCCCGGTCGATCAGCGCCGGGTCCATGCCATGGTCCTTCACCATGGCGAAGCCGAAGCGCTGGAAGGAGCCGCCGAAGGCGGCGGCGAAGTCGGCCCTTTCCATATTGCCCAAGGACAGGACAGGCACTTGTCCCAGCAGGGATTGCGACACGTGATTCTCCGAAATTCAACTGGACCCGCCCAGGCGCGCCGTCCTGGCGCCGCCGGGCCATGCGCGCATCCTTGATCGTCCTTCGCGGCTGATGCAAGGAGAAGCCATGAACTATTGGCTGATGAAATCGGAACCCGACGCCTTTTCCTACGACGATCTGGCCGCAAAGGGGAAGGCGGAGTGGGACGGGGTGCGAAATCATGCCGCGCAAGGCCATATGAAGGCGATGCGCAAGGGCGATCTTGCGATCTTCTACCACAGCAATATCGGGGTCGAGGCGGTCGGCATCATGGAGATCGTCGAGGAAGCCGCGCCCGACAGCACGGACGGGACAGGCAAGTGGGTGGCCGTGCATGTGGCGCCGAAGGAAAAGTTCGCCAAGCCCGTCACGCTGAAGACGATGAAGGCCGATCCGAAGCTGGCCAATATGGTGATGATACGCCAATCGCGCCTTTCCGTGTCCCCGCTGACAGCGGCGGAATTCAAACATATCCTTGATTTATCAAAGGATTGAGTTGGCGGTTGCGGGAAATGCAATCGTTTCGCCTTTGTTTGCGATTGTCGTTTTAGCGCGGCGCACCATAAATCGGCATCAACAGAAAAGAATATTCCAGAGGTGTTTGATCGGCATTCACAAGGAGTTTACCCATGCGAATGCTGTCCAAGTTTGTCCTTTCCGCCCTGTTCGCCGCCGGCGCCGCCAACGCTCCCGCCCATGCCGAAGACGCTGCCAAGCAGAAGTTCACGCACGAGGGCTACACCTATGTGTATGACGTCAAGGACACCAAGACCGGCAAGGTGATTTCGGGCCGTCGCTATTCCGACGCCGTCGCCTTCAACCTGTCGGTCAAGAATGGCCGCGTGTCGGGCGTTTCCGGCGGTCAGTCGGTGGCCTTCAAGGTCGATGAGGCGCGCGGCGCGGCTGCCGAATAAGCCTTGAATGTCTTGAAGACATGAAAAAAGGGCGGCTTCCCATCGGAAGCCGCCCTTTTTCGCGCCTGTCAGCGGCAGCGACGCTTGCTGTCGATTTCCTTGCCGAGCAGCGCGCCGCCGGCGGCGCCCAGGATCGTGCCGGTCGCGCGGTCGCCGCGGGTGTCGATGGCGCGGCCGACCAGAGCGCCGCCCACGCCGCCGACGATCAGGCCGGTGGTGCCGTTGGACTTGCGGCAGTACATGCGGCCGTCGCGGCCGCGCCATTCGCGATATTGATAATGGCGGCGGGCGTTGGCGCCATCCGTCGGGATCGCCATCGAAGCGGGAATGGCCAGCGAGACGGCGGCCATGGCCATAAGGGCTTTACGCATTTTTTCTCCTCCAAAAGACGTGCTTTGATCGTTCAACCCGCGCATATTGATGGAGGTTGCATGAACCTGCGACAACGACGCATCATGTTGTTTTTCCCGGCATAAATTTTGAGGCAGGGCGATGGACGGTTGCGATGAAGCGGCAGCGGGGGCTTTGATCCGCCTCCTCGACCTTGCGCCGCATCCGGAGGGGGGATGGTTTCGGGAAAGCTGGCGGGCGGCGGCCGGAGCGGGCGAACGGGCAGGCGGGACCGCGATCTATTTCCTGCTGGAGGCGCATCAGGCTTCGCACTGGCACCGGGTCGACGCCGTCGAGCACTGGTTCTGGCATGCCGGGGCGCCGCTCACCCTGTCGATCGCGGACGAAGGAGGGGCTGCACGGGACATGCTGCTGGGCGGGGACGTGCTGGCGGGGCAGCAGCCGCAAGGGCTGGTCCCGGCCCATCATTGGCAGGCGGCGCGGCCGATGGGCGGATGGACGCTGGTCAGTTGCGTGGTCGTGCCGGGCTTTGAATTTTCCGGCTTCACGCTGGCGCCGCCAGGCTGGTCGCCGGGCGGCTGAACCATGCGGAAAAATTATCCACACTTATCCACAGCTTTAGCGGGAGGCGGTCTTCAGGGTGCAAGATTCCGCTTTGAGCGACTCGCTTTTGGTGAGAGCATCCTCTTATCGGAAAGACCGGGAGACAGAGCGATCTGGATGCCAAAGTCGATGAGAAATCAGCGACTTGAAGGAATTTTCGAGCGTCGGGAAAGAAGCATGGACCGGAAGGAAAATGCGGAAATCCGATGGTTCTCAATAGACGGTGCCGTGCACGCGCGAAAGTGAACGTCGGGCATCGAATAAAGAGGACAGGCTGCGGGAGAACGGCCGACCGGCCGGGCAAACGGAGCCGACACGATAGCAAAGCCTTTGAGGCGGACCTATCGCACGCCGAGTCCGATGATCGCATCTTGAAAGAGAAGCGGATCGAGAGACGCGACGGAAGTGGGGACCGGCAGAAATGCCGGCCCCCATTTTGTTTTTGGGGCCAGGGCGCGCTGCGTCAGATTGCGCAGGTCGCGCTCTGAAACATGATCAGCGGGCGCGATGGGCGATCCAGTGGGCGGCGTACAGTGACAGCGCCAGACCCGAAGCCAGCCAGATCAGGAGGATGACCGCCATTGCCGTGCGGCTTTTGGGGCGGTCCGACAGGCGTTGCGCTTCGGTGCGGAACTGCGCCATCAGCGGCGCGGGAATGAGGCGGATCGCCAGGGCGATGCCGAGCGGCAGGATGATGAGATCGTCCAGATAGCCCAGGATCGGGATGAAGTCCGGGATCAGGTCGACCGGGCTGAGCGCGAAGGCGGCGACGGCGGCGGCGACGAGCTTTGCGGCCGGGGGCGTGCGCCTGTCGCGAGCGGCGAGCCACAGGGCCATGATGTCGACCTTCAGCGCGCGGGCCCAGTTTTTCAGGCGTCGATATGCCATCGGGCGAGTATAGGGCAGGTGGCGTGGAATCAGAACCTGTCGGTTCGGTTCGGGCTGTGCGGAATGTTTCGACAGGAGGACTTCGGCTTCGTCCGGCCTCACCCCGGCATGAACGGTTCTGGAAGTCATGGTGCCGGCTGAGGGGATCGAACCCCCGACCTTCGGTTTACAAAACCGCTGCACTACCGCTGTGCTAAGCCGGCCACGTGGCGGTTTCCCTAGAGAAGCCAGCATTTCCGGTCAACGCAGAAAACGCGAATCACGCGACCGCAATCGGTCAGGGGTGGCACATGAGGTGGCACATTCTGTTCGTGAGTCGTTCGCATATGAAAACGGGCCGGAATGCGCCGCCAGAACAGCGCAATGCGCTCCCTGTTGGCCACACAGGAGGAGATTATGGCTCATCTGACCGCGAAGGGCAGGGAGTATCATGAGGCGATCACCACCCTGGATAGCGAGAGGGCGGCGAATGCCACGCTGACCAGCGATGCAGAGCACCTATATGACGTTCTGGACCGGCTGGTGCACCAGTTAATGGAGGATCGGGATTTTCCTCTAGAGCATAAGTTTTCACCACTAGGCTCAGCCCTCGCAACGCTTCACGATCTCCAGCAACATGCCATGCCTCGTTGCGTATGTGCTGTTACCTATGCGAAGCCCGGAGAATGAAAGGCCCTCATGATGGACGGTAAGGAACAGGTGAGCAGGCTGACCACATCGCAGCGGGCAGCGTTGATCAAGATGTTTAAGATCGGAAACAATCCCTATGGCTGGGCTGCGGCTGACATCGGCGCGGCAGGACGAACCATGGCTTCCCTTGAGCAGGCAGGCTATTTGGTCGGCGGGAACATGTACGGCAGCAAACAGCGGACTTACAGGTATTCCGACAAAGCCATTCGTATCCGCGCTGCCCTGATAGAACAACAGCAATGACCGCCCCCACCCGCTTCCTCCTAGGCGGCATTCTCATGCTTGCTGCTATGGGGATAGCGATTATCGTTTATGGGGTGGGGCATTAGGGCTGCTGTGCCCAATCCTTGATCCTGCCCTTTTGGGGAGGGTTGCTAACCGCCTGATCTGGCGTCATGCCTTTCCGTATCCGGTAAGCAATTGTGTATTGGGATATCCCAAACTTCTTCTCCGCCGCTCCTAGAGAAAGTCTTTCGCCAAAGAAAACGTTATACCTCGGGGGTCGTATCGCCCGTTCAACGTCATCCCCCCTTGCGATCCTAGAAATTAAAGCGCTTGGCGTTAAACCATATTGTGAAGCGGCTTCATTTATATGGATATTATTGCCATTAATTTGAATGGTCCTCGATATATCTCGATTTCTGGTATTCTCCACGTGAGAAACAAATCTACAATTTTCTGGAGAGTATCCCGATGAATTATCTTTCCGATCTATCTCCAGAGATTCATCAAAACCATTAGCAAATGCCCAATCCTTGAAAACATCAAACGAAGACCATTCTTCGCAAACTGAAATTCCCCTTCCACCGTACCTGGAATAACGGTGATCTTTTGGATCGGTGCAGCGCTTATGCATGCCCCGCCAAACGCGCATTATCCTAGTTGTCGACCACCCATCCCTCGTCTTAACGATGCATCCGCATGATTTAATTGATCCAGCTATCACATGGGATAATCGAATTTCTTTGCTAGAGCCGCAATCACATACAAAGAGCCACCTTGTATGGCTGCCTATTTTTGGCATTCTTCGGATGGCTACTAGCTTGCCATATCGGATGCCTGTAATATCGATTGAAGCTGGCATGCTAAAACCTCTTAGCTGCTGGTAAGGGGTTCACGCTGGTTGCAACAACGTGGACCCCGTTATTCTTAACCTATTCTTCGAAAAAGTCACGTAAATATGCGAGCGCGTTGCGACAGTCGCGGCCGGCGCTCAGCGCGTCCACCAGAAATTGCGCTACTTCCTTGTCGCTGTTCCCGGCAGGAGGCGCAGGCTCAGCGGCACAGGTCAGGCGCTCTTTCGGCGGTGTGATACGCTCAACGTAAACCTCTTTGCCGCCGCAAGCGGTCAAGCACCCCAGCAACAGCGGGGCCAGCATCATTGCCCGGTTGAGCCTCATCGACAATCTCCTGTAGCTCGGTGATTTCCTGCTTGGTCTTCGCCTGCCGCGTCATGTCGGCCAGCGTTGCAGCCAGTTCCGCCTGCGTGGCGGCGCGTTTCACCTTTTCGGCTGCCAGTTCGACCTTGGCCGCGTTCGCCGCGTTCGCGTTGCTCTTCCCCTGGCAGTATCCCAGCGTGAAGCATATGAAACTAGCGCCGACGACATAGGCAACCATTTGCAGGTTGATGCCAGTGACCAGCGATTGGGCCTTGTCGATGAGGCGGGCGATCACGCGCTCAAATCCTTCCAGATCGCGCAGGCGGCGAGGATCAGGATACCGACCACCGAACCGGCGCCCATGAAGAAGCCCGCGACGAACATCATTGGCTGATCCTCTCGATGGTAGCGGCCTTATCGGAACTGCCCTTGGACGAACCCAGCCAGAAGCCGACCGCGAGCATGACGACGTTCTTAAGCGTCTCCTCCAGCCCTTCAGACCAGTGGTTGAACAGCGCGTAGCCGAAATAAGTCATGATCACGGCGGTGATGATGACGCGGGGGAGGTCTTTGGCGGTCATTGCCCGATCCTGTTGGCAATCCAGCCGTATGCGAATTGTTCTTGACTGGCATTCTTCTCCGCCAGTTCGACATATCGGGCGCACTGAAGGCCATCCAACGCCTTGCGCAGCACTTCCCCGCCTTCCGCCCCGCGCTTCTTCATGAAGCCTTCCAAGGCGTGCAGGGTCATCGGCCCGATCATCCCGTCAGTGCCGATGTCGGGATAGTCCGTAGCCCCCCGGTTCAGCACGTTGAGCGCCCGCTGGAGGAATTTCCCAGCAGTCGCAGGCCCCATGTTCACCGCCGTGTCGAATAGTTCATCACCGATCGCCGGACAGATGGCCGAGACCTGATCGAACTTAGGGCCGCTCCAGTAGCGGTTCTTGTAGATCGTAGCCGCAGCGGAGCGGGGCAGGGCCTTCATGTCGCCAAAATAGCCCCATGCCCGCGCTACCTGTTCGGTGATGCCGTAGTTCGTGGGGCCGCCGCGATCTGCCGGATGATTACTGTATCCGCCTTCGCGACGGATCACATCGTCAATGAGTGCGTCTACGTTCACAGCCCCACCGCCTTTCCAACCAATGCAGCAACACCCCCAAGAACCCCGGCAGGGATCAGCCAAGGGATCGTCTTGATAAGGACCGCACCAAGGGACAGTGCGCCCTTGCGCTGGTTTTCGATGGCTTCCAGCGCTGTGACGCGGACGTTCAGAGCCGCGATGTCCGCCTTGTTTTCCTCCACCGCAGCGGGGAGGTGGGCCGATCTATCAACCGCCCTGGCTAGATCTTCGAACTTCTGCGCGAGGTTGTTTACCGTATGAACCACCTCACGCATTTGTCCTTCCATGCGTCCTACCGCCAATGTGAGGGATTGATCATCGGGCATGGATAACATCCCCACTAAAACAGTGCCTTGATGCAGATTCAGGTGCGGTCATTTGCAGCCCCAACTAGATGAGTATCGCGCACGAAAAAGGGCGCCGAAGCGCCCTGATTGCATCCGAATTTGTTGGAATGTCGCCGGTTACAGCAGGTCAAGTTTCGCCGGCGTCGGTGCGCTTATGGTTTCTGTGCCAAGATGTAGAAGTATGGGTCATCCGTTCGCCCCTCAGCAGCGACCAGAAGCCCCATGCCATCGACAATCGCCCGCAGCGATGCGGCCGAAAAAAAGTTGATATGCTCGCGCATGGGGACGAACCCGAATGGTGGCAGCATTCCCAATTTTACCCGAAATGCCGTCGAGTAAATATCGGCAAGAAGAAGTAGTTTCGGGTTCCGGGATAGCCAGGAGACAAAGCGATTTCCTGGCCGCATTGGAGTGATGCGCGTCCATAGCTGGTCCGGCACTTCAAGATACAAATAGCCGCCAGCGCGAAGCAGTGACAGCATATCTTTCACCATCGCTGCCGGATCGGTCACGTGTTCCAACACCTGGGCACAGGTGATCAGGTCAACCTCCGATGGAAGCGCATTCCGCTCCTTAATGATTTCCACGCCGGGTCGCGCAGGGACATTGGAGGGATCGAAGGAAACCCGTTTTGTGGCTGGGAGGCTCGAAATCATCGAGCCGTCGCCGCCACCAAAATCTATTACCGTTTCGAAAGATCGGTCACCCAATAGCTTCGCCAGGTGAACGCGGCGTTCTTCCGAACTCATGTGTTCCGTGAGACCATCGTGAACCGCCCTGGTATAAAATGGCTCGAAGCGATTGCGTTCTACAAAGTATGTTTCATCGCGGTATGCGCTATAATAGGCATCGCTCTCCGTTTCGCTGAGGCCGCGATCATAGAAACGAACATCACATTCGATGCAGCGATACATCATGCATGGCTGGGGGCCGGTCCCGAACGCCTTAAATGCCAGATAGGGCGACACCACAGTATGCTCGCCGTCCAGCGCCTGACCTCCGCAGCAGATGCAGCCGTTGGAATGTCGAGCAAGATGCGATGATGCTAACATAATTCCCCCCACTTTGAGCCGACAATAACCTGCTGAAGGCTTGCCATGTCAAGGTGAGGTAATAGTTAAAACAAGATAGAGCTTTGGCCTATTTGCGCCCGTATAGCGAAACAATGGTGCCATCCACAAACGACCCGCCAAGAAGCATGACGAGGATAGACGTTATCGCGGCTGTATTTTTCCAGTGTCCGCCGAATACCGCCATATAGGTGTCGCCTGCACCCCCGCCAGTCGCTTGGGCGTTCACCACCTTCATGAAGGTGGCGCCATTATAGTCCCCTATAGCTATTTCCGATAAACCGCTTAGGTTCGCGGTTGATGTGGCCGCAGGAATGGCGCCGCAATAAAGGGAACTTTGTGTTTCGCTTCCATCCGAGAATGCGCCACTAACCGCACGCCCGGTGCGGACGTATGAATAGTTATTACCGGAGTCACCATTGAAGCGCAGGCGAACTTCATCGAAGTTGTTGCCGGTTCTGGTAGACCTACCACGAACCACGATGATCAGATCTCTGTACGTAGAAGGCAGGGAAGAAAACGTGACCGTTGCCTGAGTCCCAGAGGTTACGACCTCCTGAATTAGCGCGAGAGAGCCGCCGCCCAAGTTCGACTTCTTCACCTTGCGCGAATTGCCGGCAGCGGTTTCGGTCTCAATCCAATCGTTGTCACCAGGGGCAGTATCCTCGGTAAAATCACTGATCTTCTTGTTCGCCATCAGGCGGTCCTTTCTCTAAAAACACGGACATCTGATCCAGATTGCATGTCTCCTGCCGGAAGGCGGACATCGGAACCGGACTGCATGTCACCAGCAGGGAGGCGGGAATATTCTATGTAGGCAGGCGTACCGATCGTCGTTCCCGGAGCCGTCGCGCTGACGCTTACCGATCCGGTTGTGGCGGTGACGGTGCAGGTGACGACATGCCCCACATCGCCAGCCTGATATGTGTAGCTGGCGCTCGTTGCGCCGCTGATCGGCGCCCCGTCGCGGGTCCATTGGTATGTGGTGCTGGCGCCGCGATGGGAGAAATTGACCGTCGCCGTATCACCCTGCGCGAAGAAGCCGCTATCGGTCGAGATGGCCGGATCGGTAATGAAGGTGTCAACTATAATGGGCTGGGAGAAGTCATCTACAAAGTTGTCGTGAGTGCCGTCCTCTGCCACCAGTTCGGCGCCAATGCGAATGCTGCGGGTGTTCGGGGGTATCAGCGAGACCGGCAGCGTGATCAGCGTCCAGGCCGATGCAACCGTGTTTGTTGGGGAATAGGCGGTGGAAATAGTCGAGCCGCCGCCATCGAGGAACGTGGCGAATATCCGGCCAGTGTCGTTCCCAAAGCCTGCAATGCCCGGATTATGGTAGCAGGAGACGTTTGAGAGCCACGCATCGCCCGCGTCCACCTGCGCCCAATTGGCTGATGGGATTGGAATGACTTGGCCGAAAGTGACCGTTCCACCCCCACCTATGGCGCTCAACATGTAGGACCCGTCATGCGGAATGATCGTCTGATCCCCGCCGAAATATGTGCCGGTGACGCTCCCCGTTCCTACGAGATTCGCCCAAGGTGACAGCGATCCCGATTCAAACCCGTTGTTCAGCAGCAGGAAGGGCCGCTCGAACAGGAAGGGGTTGATCACCATGCTCATGTGCGATGGCCGATCAAAACGACCTTGAGGCCCGCGCCCGCTACGGTGGACCCGATCTGGTCTATGTCGATGGTGATTTCAGCGTCATCTGCCAGTGATGCATCGGATATAACGGCGGCCGTTGCTGCGGTCGTGCTGGTCTTTTCGCTCGCATCAATAGAGAGCTTGGTCGAGAGGATCGACGTTCCCCCTTCATTGATGTCGACAACCAGAGTTGACCCCGTGGGCGCTGTTGTGACGCTGGCCCTCACCGCCGTCAGGGTGAAGGCGTAGGGCATCCGCAAGGTGACTTTCGCCGTTCCGGTGGTGAGCGCCGTGGTCTCATCCGAGCAAGCGATGACAAGGCTTTCAGTCGGTTTGATTGCTGTGTCGTCAGCGGCGAGCGTTGTGCCGGAAAGGGAAAGCCCGGTTCCAACGGTCAGGAATGCAAGCCCACTGGCGCTATCATCCCAAAAGATGATCCGGTCAGCGTCAGGGTCCGCGAGAGACGCAAGGCTGACAACCATCACATCCTGCGTGATCGCTTCGGCCTGATCCATGCGCACCAGCAGGGAGGTTATGTCGCCTGATACGCTCCCGCCGATCAACTGTACATTCTCGATTACCCGGCGCGTGGTGCCGCCATAGGAAATCTCCAGGCAGCACTCGTCCTGATCGGTGTAGAACTCGAAATAGCCGGTGCTGTCCGTGGTCAGCGGGTTATCAACCGGCGTGGTCAGGCCTTCGTCAGAATAGATCGTCAGTTCCGTTCCACCATCCGCCGATGGGGCTGTCAGGACCGAGACCGAAGCGTTCGCAACAGGCTTGCCGGTGACAGTGTTCTCCACCGTCTCGAAATAGTGCGCTACCATGACTCAGACCCCAATCGAGAAGATGACCATCGGCACGGAATTGCCGGTCTGCTTTTTGACGATGGCGCTGGATAGGCCATGGCTGGTGACGTAGATCGATGCGTCACTGGTGCCGTCATCGCCCTCAACCCAAGCCTTCGCCCAAGAGGTGTAGGTCGTGTTGTTGCCATAGGCGACGCTCTGGCTGCTTCCGTCCGAACCGGTCAGGGTCAAGGCGCGCCACGTCATGATGAAGCCGCCACCGAGCGGTATGGAGCCAGATGTGCCGGAACCGGAAACAGCCGGCGCCGCTTGCCCGCCAATGTAGCTCAGCATGTCCGCTGTGTTCGCCTTGCCCAGCAGCGTACGGGCCGCGCTGGTGAGGTTGAAGGTCGCAGGGGCGTCGGAGCCGGTGAAGTACAGGCCCTTGTCGGCTGCAACCGTGAGGGCCGCAATGGCCGTCAACAGCGCGTCCAGCGGCTGATAGGATGCGCCGCCAATGAACGTCCCGTCCGTCAGAGCCGTGGCAATGTCGGCCATAATCTGGCGGATTGCGTTGTTCACGTCGCCCGGTGGTGTGCTGCCTTCCGCGATGGAGGCGCCCCCGACGCTCGTATTATCTGCTGGCGTGGTGCTGTAGTCGGTGATTGCCAAAGCGGCCTCCCAAAAGAAAAGCCGCCCCGAAGGACGGCTTGGCAGGTGGTTGGTGGTGAAAGTTGTCGCCTATTTTCATCAAGCAGATTGAACTGTAGCACTTGACTACATGTAGCTACGTGCTACATAAGTGGCATGAAGCAGGTCACCTATACCAAGTCAGCCGCCAAGACGCTCCGCCGCATGCCGTCGAACGTCGCTAAGCTGATTATGGCAAAGGTTGACCAATATGCCGCTGACCCTGCTTCGCTCGCGAACAATGTCACCAACCTCAAGGGTCGTGACGGCATTCGCCTTCGAGTGCAGGACTGGCGGGTGATCATGCTGGACGGCGTGGTAATTGAAGTGCTGGAAATCGGTCCACGCGGCGGCATCTACGATTGAAGGAGGACGATATGGGCGAAATGATTACTATCCCGCTGGACGAGTATAAGCGCCTCCAGGGCGCGGCACATGACCTTGAGGATATTCGCATTCTTGACCGCGTGACGGCTGCTCTTGCCGCTGGTCATGAGGAGACTATTCCGGCTGAATATGTCGCTCGCATGGTCGGTGGTGAAAGCCCGGTTCGTGTATGGCGTGAGTATCGGGGCTTGAGCCAAGCTGCATTGGCGAAGGAGTCCGGCGTGAACCGCGTCCAGATTTTGGACATCGAGGCTGGGCGCAGTTCAGGTTCGATTGCAACGCTCAAAAAACTGGCGGATGCTCTCAATGTTGCGTTGGATGATCTTGCATAAGCAGTTTAACGCCAGATTGAGTCTCATCCCTCGATAGGATAGGGGTGGGGCGTGGACATCAACTGGCAGATAGTCGCCGCGTCAGCGGGATTTGCGGGCATGCGCGCCCTCATGTTCGAATACCGGGACTGGAAATCCCGCCGCACAGAAATCCCGCTCGACTGGAACCCGCGCACCCAGACATACGAACCCGATCTGAAGCTGCGTCGATGGGAGCGCTTCGGGAAGATAGCGGCTTGGGGTGCGGCAGGTGCGATGTGTTTCCTTGGATACAATGCAGTGGCCAACGGCTGGTTTAACTGACTATTGGCCATAATACTGCACCGCGCCGACGCTCCCGAATAGGCCAGGAAGCCGTGCGCGGTTGACCATGATGTCGCCTACACGGGCGACCGATTCGGGACGTTGAGCAAGAAAGAAAGCCTCTGCCGCAGCCCGTCCAGCATCGCTGTACAGGGGCGCGTTGATCGCATTCCGCACAGCATCGCGAATAGGCCCACTAGCGCGGCCCGCCGTTCCGCTGTCTGGAACTGTGGATGGTAAGACCCGCTGTCCAGCCCGAGACAATTCAAAGAACGGTCGATCCGTTGTTGACTGCCTCCCACCAAAGCGCCGCGCATTGGAATAGGCGGCATTGGTAAGCTGGGCCGGGGTGAAAGTGCCAAGCCCCGCGTTTCGAGCAGCACCCACCGCATCTTCCAGAACCCTACCGCCCCGATACGCTCCATTCGCGGCCCTATAGGCCTCGACCGTGCCAGGGCTTTGCCGCTGTACTAAACCTTCCAAAGCCGCAAGGGCATCAGTTAGCGTGTTGGCCGCGTCGGGTCCAACGGCGTCCTGTGAGTTGCCGAAACGAGTTCCCCGCCGTGTCAATTCTTGGCTGGCCTGCTGCATCCCCCGACCAGTCATTATATCGTTGGGGCCGACAAAAGGCTCAATGCTGCGGCGGATCGAGTATTCCGCTTGGTCGCCTATTGCGGGGAGTCCACGGGCATCCGAAAGGCTGCGGCCTAGATCGGCAACAAATTGAGGATCGTTGACATCGAACGTGCGGCCACCCAACGCTGCGTCATAGGCTCTCCCAACTGCGCCCCGCGTTGCGTTTACAGCCTCTTCGCCCACAACTCCGGGCGGGATTGCTTCACCTACTGGTGCGAGATTTTGGCGGAAAGCCGTTTCGTTGAAAGCATCCAGGCCGCCCCGACGCATTTCGCCAATTCGATCACCAATGCCCTGATACCCGGCAAGCCTATCCTCCCGCGTCTTGAGACGACCGCCAGCCGCCTGTCCCGGGGTGAGGGGAATGCCTTGCTCACGCAGGTAGCGCGCTGCGTCGGCAAGCTGGCCGCGGGCGCCGCGCAGACTTGCGCCAACGCCTCGGAAGACCCCTCGCCCTGCAATCCCACCGCCGACTCCCTCTAAGGCGCCTCTGAAACCACCCCACAAGCGATTGTCGTTATTCTCGCCTGCGCCATAAAGGCCGCCATAGAGCGCATCCTCGGCCAATAGGCGAGGGGCTAGCGTAGACGCTTCTGCTGCGCCTCCGATGCCAAACCGGGATAGGGCGGTTCCCGGCGCGGCGAGGGCCATCGCCCCACCTGTGATGTTGCCCAGCATATCGGCGGTGGGATTGGCCTCGCTCAGCAGGCTCTTGCGGGCGTTGTAGGCATCACGGGATTGCGTGTAATCGCCACCAGTCAGCGCAGACAGGCTGCCCGCCAGCTCATCTGATAGGCCTGCGGTGAAGCCATTAAAGCCCCCACCAAAATAAGACCCGACTGGAGAAGCCGACAGCGCTCCGAATGTATTCGGATCAGCCGTTCGCATTAGATCCACCGACACATCACCGCGATAGGGTTTGCCCCGCTCTGACGGGTTATCCCTGATGAATTGCGCCGCAGCCTCTAAGCCCTGTGTCTGGCTGTCATCAACGCCTTTGGAGCGCAGATAATTGCGGATTTCCTCAACGGAATGACCCGCGCCAAGCAATGCGCGGACTTCATCGTTGACGCCTTTTAGCGCCGGGTTCGGCCCAACATTGCCTCCGCTTGGGTCAACCTCCATCGGAGATGAACCGCCGCCAATCTTGGGCATGGCGGTCACGATTCCATATCGCTCTGCAACCTTCGGGTCGCGATAATCAAAACCGTCCGACAGGGCCTTAATGTTGCGATAGTGCCTTTCTACCGCGTTCAGGTTCTCCATCAAGCGGGCAGGGTCTTGCGTTTGCCCAAGGGCGGCAACGCTATCCCGCAACAACGATCCTTCCTTCTCGGTAAGAGAACCAAGACCGGACGCGCCCGTGGGAGACGCCTGCTTAAGCTGCGCCAGCTTGTCGAGCGTTAGGCGGGACGAAATGGTGTTGAGCGACCCAGCGAGGTTCAACGCCGATTGAGGCTGGAACATCTCAGGCAGGCGTGCCCAATAGCCTGCGGCACCACCGTTCTGAAGGTCGGCCTTCGCTCGCTGGATGGCGAACAGAATTTCGTCGTTGGCAAGATTCGACTGCGCCTTCTGCTGCTCTGGCGTTGCGGTGGCCTGCTGCGCAGCAAGGTCGCGGCGCTTCTTTTCATTGTCCAGGCGCAGCGCTTCAAGCTGAGCGGGGGTCAGCGCCGCCTGACGCGCCTCATCAGCCGCAGTTGATCCAATCTGCTGCTGAAGGCGCTGGACCTCGAATGGCAATTTAGGATCAGCCGGCCGCGTCTGGATCGTCATCCCACCAGACGGACGCGAAGGCGCCTGCCCCGCTACAGCGTCATTTTCCCACCAATTCTGTGCCATCAGTTCTTGGTCCTCACGCTGCCATCAGGGGCGATGTACGTCTTGCCGGATGGAATCTGATTATATTCAGCCTGGCTGGTGATCCGGACGGGAGTGTCCCAAAGCGGATGGCCGGGCTTGAAGGTTGACGCACCCTGCATCGATTTGAACTGGTCAAGCGACATGAAGCCGCCTTGCTCCGCAGATGGTAGGGAAGGGGTAGACTGAGGCGATGGCCCCATGACGCCGCCCATCTCGCTAGGCCGGATAAACCGTAAACCCTGCGAACCATCGGCGCCATATGTCGGGACGGCCTGGAACGGATCAGCGGCATTTTGGGCCTTCTGACGGATCAATTGTGTGCGCTGGTCCGGGGTGAAACCGCCAAGATCAAGCAACTGCTCAAACTCTGATGGCGCTCGCGGCATGGGGTGGGCGACGGTGTAATCCCGCTGCCGCTGGAAATCCGCCCAATCATCGGCGCGCTGCTGCTGACGCATCTTCTCCTGATAAGCCATCGCCTGCCGCTGCTGCATCAACGGGCCGAAGGTAGGACGCAACCCGCCCAACTGCATGAGCGCGTCACCGATGGCGCCCGCGATACCGCGACCGACACCGCCCTGTCCGAAGAATGACGGCTTTTGCTGCTCCGGCGCGGCGGATGGAAAACCAAGCCCCGGTGCGCCAAGCGGCTGCGCACCGGGAAGGCCGTCGCCAATGCCCGGCGTCTGATAAGCGGGAGGCGGGCCAAACAGGCCGCTCTTGAAGTTCACAGCCATTATTTGAAGCCTCCCCCGGCCCATGCCGACAGTGCCGAGCCGCCAAGCGCCGCAAGCGTGTTGCCCAGCCCGGATTTCTGCGTCGTGGTCGAATAGGGGCTGAACAACCCACCGACCCCAGACGCATACTGGCTGGCCGCATCAAGTGGGGTGGAATAGGCCCCGAGCAGTTGCAGCATCGGGTTGATCTGGATCGTGTCCGCTGCCGCGAGCGATGGAGACTGGCCCGCCGCCGTGGCCATGGCATTGCGCTCATTGGAATAGTCGCCGTAGCGCAGATTGCTTTCGTTCTTCGCAAGCTCGCGGGCGATGATCTTGGCATAGTCGCTGCCCCCGGTCAGGCCGCGTGTCCCAAGGCTCGACTGCACCGAATTGGTGACATCGTTGTTCGTGTTGTCGATGATCGCCTGCAAATGCGGGTTGCCGTTGAGATACTTCCCGGACAGGACATCGGTGTTGTACCCCTGCGCCGCGTTCAGCGCCGGGTTGCCCTGCTGATATTTCTGGATCACCGCCGGCAGGAGCGAGGTGACGCTATCGGTTGCGTCCTGAATAGCCCCGGCATTGTCGTTGTACGCACCCTGGAGGTTGTTCGCCGCGCCAAGCAGATATGGCTGGGCCGACTTCCAAGGGGTTGTAGACGACTTCGATTTCTTGCTCATGCCAGCACCTTTTCAAGCCCGGTAAATCCATTTTGACACCCGATGACCCGCCAGCCTGGGAGCAAGCGGACCCATCCCCGGCGCCCGTAGATGCGCGCCGCCTTCATTCCTTCGTCCCGGAACCATTCACAGATCATATCGGCCAGAGGGGCGGCCCATTCCTTGGCCTCAGAGCCGCCGCACAGGATGATTTCGCCGTGGCCTGCGTCAGTAAGCCTTGCCGTGGCTACTGCTCTCAGATGCCCCTCATAGACCGCCCAAACAGCCTCACTGGGCGCGAGAACCGGAACGCCGCCGCGACGTGCGGCCGGTTCAAGCAGCGCCTTCATTTTGAGCCAGTCGGGATGGGAGAGGGGATCGGCAACTATGCCAATTCTCACGTCACCCGAACCATGACGACAGAGCCGTTCCGGTAGAAGCCGCCGACAGGAACGCCGCCAGCAGCAGCAGCGGCATCATCAGCATAGTCCGCAAGGCTGGTTATCTTCGCGTCCTGCATCAACAAATAGTTGATCGCCTGCGCCAGCCTCCGGTAGGCATCCTTGCCGTTGCCATCGACAGGGACGCGGTTCCAGGTCACCGCGCGCCGCCCTGTTCGAACTCATAGTCCAGCGCCTGGATATAGTCCCAATCCACCCCCGCCGCGATGTGCAGAGAGGTCGAGATATACCGGCCTGAAGCCCTGATCGGGATACGTCCCGATGCCCGCAAAGTCGAAGCGGTCGAAATGTTGTTGCCGTCACCAAGGCGTTGTTTGGCGTTTGCGGTAACGGTCATCCCCGAAGTGCCGTCCCAAACCGGACGGACATTGCGCAGACGAGCGCGACGACCGTTCGCCAGTTCATTATAGCCCATCTCGATTTGGGCTTCCAACGTCGCTCCGGCAAGCGTGCCGATGGCGTTGGTTGCGTCCAGCAGGTAGAGCTTCGGATTGCCACCGGTCCAGCGCGGATCGTCCAGACTGAACGGCATGCTGTCCAGATCGGTGTAGCCAAGCCCCTCCAGATCATCCAAGCCCACCGAAGTGGTGAAGCCGGGGAACAGG
Organism: Sphingobium sp. PNB; assembly: GCF_019873065.1. NCBI lineage: Bacteria > Pseudomonadati > Pseudomonadota > Alphaproteobacteria > Sphingomonadales > Sphingobiaceae > Sphingobium > Sphingobium sp. PNB. The sequence continues at coordinate 20,139 of NZ_JAINEZ010000039.1, read as the reverse complement.
CCCTTGGCCGTCAGGACGATGGTCGACCAGCGATCCAGTTCGAAATTATAGGTCCACATCGTGCCCGGAGCGCCGGGGACCAGCCACATGACCAGCTTGTTCTGCGGATCGACGGCGGTGTAGATATTCTCCAACTGATCCCGCGAAACGAGGCGGTCAAAGGTCCGGTCCACCTTCTCGGAGCCAATTGGGCGAAGCGCCTGACCGTCATCCAAGGCCATGAACCCCCTGTCCGACCGGAAGAAGATGGACCGCCCGGCCTGCGCAATGGTAGCCCCCGCCGCGCAGCCGAAATTGCTGGATACCTCATCGAACTGAAACGGCGCGTCCGAATCCCCGGTGCGGGTCATGCGCACCAGCCGTTCCCGCTGGAGGATGATCCCATATTCCCCGCCGCAGATTCCCATGACCGAACCACCGGTATTCATGGGCTGAAACCCGGATTGATTGACCGCTGGCGTCCATGCGGTGTGATCGTCAAAGGCAGACCACTGCACCCGGTTGATATTGCCGTCCGCCTGCCCGATGACGACGAAATCGCCTACAACCGCAACGCTTGTCCCGGTGGGCGCGTCGGCAATGACCGAAGCCGTGCTGGTGCCCAGATCAACCTGCAGTGTGTCACCGCCGTTGACCGCGACCGTATATTCCTTGAACTGCGCGAACCTCCACCGCTTCGGCGCGGTCAAGCTGTCCAGCAGCGAGGTCCACGAAAAGTCCGCGTTGAGGCGGAATAGCTCGCTTTCCGTCCCCGCCAGCAGATAGGCATTGCCGTTCGAAGCAATGGCCGATGCACCGCCCTGGAACGGGGCCGCAAGAGCGTCGGACAGCGTTTCGATAGCCCCAACCGATCGATAGCCGTCCATCGCCGGAAAGACGTTCTGCGCCTTCAGCAGAACCCCGCTATTCTGTGACTGATCCGGCTTGTATTCCGGAAGCGGGATGCGCGTGATCACACCACCACCGGGGACCGCATGCGAATGGGGCCGGACATGCGATAGCGATTGCCCTGGAGGTTCACCTCATCGATGATGCTCATCAGTTCGGCGCGATAGGTCGTGGCGGCCTCCAAATCCTCCAGCCACACGCTTGCCTGCATCAGCGTGGCATAGACGTAGGCGTCCGCATTGCCCGACAGGAGCCAGTTCGTCTGGTTGGCCGGGGAGAGGGGAGGAATGCGCGCCAGATAGGTGGCATAGATCGTATATTCCCCGTCAGGCATCGGTCCGAAGTGAACCGCCTGCTCACTGATGCAGAAGGCCTGAGGGCGACCGCTGGTCCCGGAATAATCCGAATGCAGGACGTTGAGCGAGGCTTGGGCCAAGGGATAGCCATCGTCCGCCACGAAACGCGCCGCACGAAGCTGCCTGTAGTCCACAGGGAGGGCTACGGACTGCTCACCGGCAGTCGTGGTCATGATGATGCTGGTTTCGCGCTCAGGGGTCGTGCAGAGGCGATTGAGGCGATATTCAGCCTGGCGGATGAAGGTCGGCACCTGCGCCTCGCTCTCGCCGTCAAGTTCAAGGTGCGCGATGACATAGGCGACCAGGCCGTCATAGGTCTCAATGTCGAAGGCATCAGCCAGCGCAATCGCAATCGCCATGGGCTACTCCGCTGCTTCGAGTTGCTCGATCTGGTTGCGGTATCGATCCGCCAATTCCTGATGCTTGGCGGTCCAGCGCTCGCGATGATTGTTCGCGTGGGCGTTGGTCAGGATCATTTCCCCGATATGGCCGACTTCCCATGACAGGCCGTGGTCGCAGAAGATTCTTGCGCCCGCCTCGCGGCACTTGCCGAAAAAGAACACGTCCTCCCCGATCATGCCATGCTTGCCCTGCGTGGCCTTCATTTCGAACAGCGGCATGAAATTGCCGTCGCCGTTCCGCTCGGCATGTATCTGGAGCATGTCCAGAACCGTCATGTTCATCAGGCAGACGCCGAAGCCCAGATGAGCAACTTCCTCCAGATCGCCGCCCTGCGCCTTCTCCAGCGTCGTGTAGACAAGGTTCTTGATGTCCTCGCTGTCCTCGTTCCTGTCGAGGCGGCATGCGGTTGGAGCCGTTGGGGTGGACCGACGCGCATAGTTGGCGCCGACTACATCGACATTATGCGCCAGCAGTCGGGGGATCGTATCGGCCGGGAACACATGATCCGCGTCCAGCCAAAGCAGATGGGTCGCCCCCCAGGACAGGGCCTCGCCTACAAGCCGGTGGCGGCTCTCGGTCAGCATCGAGCAGGAAACCATGAAGATTTCCACCTCTCGCGGGATGCTGTTGCCCTCATGGTCCAACAGCTTGCATTCCATGAAATGGATCAGCGCTTGGGACAGGGAGAGGGTGAATTTCGCCTTGGTATCCCCGTAGCAGGGGATGCAGATGGCCAGACGGATCATATGGACCCTTTGCATGTGCGATAGCAGGCATTGTCGGGGTTATTGGCCCATTTCTTCCAAGCCGCTTCGTCGTGGAACCAGCCTTCCGCGAAGGCCTGGTTGAGAACTTCCTCAGGGATCAACGCCACGCGGCGCATGTCGAGCGGAGGGCTATCGCTCCACATCTCCTTGGCCGCGTTGATCACCGGCTCCACGTCCTGCCGGGATTCGATGAACCGCTGGCTGTCCTGCTCATGGTAGATCAGCTTGCGACGGCTATCCGTCACAAGATCAAGGAGAGCGGATTTGCTCATGATGCCTCCGGAAAGGGGAGGGGCGAACCTAAGCCCGCCCCTCCATTGGCTTACGAGGTGGCGAGGTCGAAGATCGCCGCGTGAGCATCCGGCGCCCGCATCTCCAGCGTGTATTCGCTGATGATGTCGCGGGTCACGGCGTCACCGACGCGGCCCAACTCCTGCGGCTCGAAAGCCCGGAGATAGGAGACGGCAACCTTCGTGGTATCGACCACGAAAGCATCGCGTCCCCGCTGGGTGCGGTTCGGAACGACCTTCAGCGTGCCGAAGTCGGAGGCGTAAAGCTCCGCAGCACCCTGCACCGTGCCGATGTTCACGTTTTCACGCGCAGTCGCACGACCGGTGAAGGTCGAGAACTTCTGCTTGTTGAACGATCCGACCAACACCAGCGAGGGTTCGCCGCCGTCATCGAAGGCATCCTTGATGGCGTCCTTCAGCATGTCTTCGGTGAAGGTGCGGATGTCGCCGGCCGTGCCATCGGTTGCCGCCGCCGTGGCTGCGGTGGAGTCGGCGCCGGCCGTGCCACGCGAGCCATTGCCGCTGATCCAGGCATTGAACGAACGGAGCTTGCGCGCCGTGGTCGTGTTGCCCGCGACCTGACCCTGATTGCCCAGCAGGATCGATTCCATATCCTTGCGCAGCACCAGCGACTTTTTGGCCATCTGATAGGCCATCATGTCGTCAATGCCGGCAGGATTGGTCGCCCGCTGCGTGCCGGTCACGGTCGCGTCACGCGAACTGATCTGGCAATAGTTCTGGAGGCGGGACGGGGTGCCGGAAGTCGAACGGGTCAGCGCGTCACCTTCAAGGCGGGCGTTGGTGGTGTTCGTGGCCTCCAGCGTATCCAGCGACCATTCGTGCAGAACGGCGGTGGCCTTTGTGCGGGGAACAGCCGACATGAACGGCGTGTCGGCGGGCGAGATGCGATAGACGGTATCAGCAAGGTCTTCGCGGTTGGTGGTCACGTCATAGGTGGCGACCGCACCGGTAACTTTCGTCATGGTGTGATGTCCTTATCGGAAGATTTGTTTGAACATGGCGGCACCGGCTTCGATGCTGCCTTCACGAGACAGTCGCTCAGATGCTTGCTGACGGCGTGCGGCCTTCTGTGCGGAACGCGGGCTGGAGACCCCCGGCTTGATCGCCGGACCAGCAGGTTTCGGCTTCGGCGTGGCCTTTTCGGCCTGCCTCAACTGGTCATATTGCTGCGCTTTCCAGTAGGCGAGGATATGCCCCAACGGGATGTCCTTGATATTCTCAGGCGAGAACATCGAAGCATCCACACCATTCTCCATCGCGTATTTGAACACGCTATCGAAGATGGCCGCCGCCTTGGTCTGGTCCTTGATGTCGGGGACCAGTTCAGCGAATTTGGGCGCGTATTCCTCGTTGTGGCTGGTGAGCCACCGTGCGGCCTCGGCCTGTTGGGCTTCGACCTGTTCCTTCTGGAGGGCTTCCCGCTGTTCCTTGAACTGAGCGATGGCCCCGGCAGTCTGTTTCCACTGCTGGTGAGCGGCAAGGAATGCCGCTTCGTTGAATTGCTGCGTTCCATATCCGAAAGCACGCGGATCGGGTTCGGGCGTCTGGTACAGGGCCTCTACCGTCTCGAAAGCCGAAATAAGCTCATCGCGTCTGGCGCTCGCCTCGGCACGCACGGAATCAGCTTCCTTGCGGGCGTTGGCGCTCTCCTGGAACTTCGCCTGAACCGCACGTTCGCGCTCTCCCTCACGGTTGGCCAGAAAGGCCTGCGTTTCGGGTGGGAGTTGCGACCACTGTTCAGCTTGGTCCGCAGGCCATGAAGGCGGCATTGGCTGGGCGTCTTCCGCTGCCTCAGGCTCGTCTTCCTGTGCTTCGGGTTCACCTTCAGCCAGTTCGGCGTCGGGTTCGTCCTCAGCGATCTCTTCGGGCTGCTCCTCACGGGCGAAGCGTCCGCTTTCATCGCGGGGCTGCGCTGCCACGGGATTGTCGAACGCCTTGAAGGCATCCGCCGCGCTTGCGAGTTGCACATTGGGGTCCGTTTCTGCTGCCGCGAGCGGCTGGGCAGTGTCCATCGTCCATCACCTTTGAGAAATGCCCCTTGGGGCGGTCAGTCGCGGGCCTGTCCCGCGAAAGTGGCGAGCTTCCCGCGCAGGCCGCGCAGGTGCTTCAATTCGTTCCAGATGCGATCACGGCGCCGTGGGAAGATGCAGTTCTCCCACTGCTGCCGCAGATCGTTCTCAAGCTGATCCCAGCCCTCTTTCAGGGTGGCGTCGTCCATCAGGGCCTTTGCGGCATAGGAGCGAGCGCGGCGCTGTTCGGGGGTCATGCTAAACCCTTGCGAAGACAAGAAGGAACAGAGGAGCCAGGCCGCAATGCAAGCCATAAGCGCCGCAAATCACTAAACGCCCGGCGCTCAGCCTCATCCGCCCCATCACCACCGTAATAGACCTGAGAAGCGATAAGGTTTGTTCGATCCGCCAACCGAACCGGGCGACCATCCTCAAGAACCTGCGCGATAAAAATTCGTTTAGTTTTCTCGCTAGTGCGCCCTAGATCTTGGTGGCTTGCGTGGACATCGATCATTTATCCAGATCCCCGCCTTCACGCTTCTTGCTGATGGCGTTCTGCTCATCGAGTGACGCCTTGTGCGCGGCCTGCTCCCGCTGGAGGGCCATCTGCTGACGGGCCATCTCCATTTCGAAGTCCTGCTGGCGAAGCGCCAGAGCCGCCTCCGATTCCTGCCGACGCTGCTCCAGTTCCAGCTTCGCGGCGGCTTCCTCGCGCATAAGCTGGAGCTTCATCGCGCTCTCTTCGCGCTTCAGTTGCAGATTGAGCGCGGCCTCTTCCTGCTTGCCCTGTAGCTCCTGCGCCTTCAGTTGCGCTTCCGCCTGCGCCTTCACCAACTCAGGATCGGGTTTCTCAGGCATCTCCTGAAACTGCGACGGCTCGTTCAGGAAGTCGTCCACATTCTTGATGCCCGCCGCGTTGTAGAGGCGCTTGAGGGCGTTATAGACCTTCTCCGCATCGATCAGATTGGCGTAAGGCGTCTGACCCAGCGTCTCCATCGTCTGGAGGACCGTCTGCGCCTGGAAAATCTGCTCCTGCTTGTCCCCGATACCCAGCCCGACGCTGATCTGAACGTCCATCTCCGGCCAGCCACGCGGGTCCATCGGGACGAACGTATTGCGCAGGCGGATGATGCGCTGCTCCTGCTGATGCTTCGTCACCAGCCCAAGGATCAGCTTGAACAGCCGCGACACGCCAGTTTCCGCGAAGATGCGGGCGATCATCTCGGCACGCGCGTTCTTGCCTGCCGCGATCAGGTTCATTTCAGTTGCGGTCGTCTGCCCGGTCTTCTTCAGGGCGTTGGTATCGAGACCCTGACCGGCGCGGGAAATGCCGGTATTCTCCTCTACCTTCTTGTCCAGCAGTTCCAGCATCGGGAACGTCTTGTCGGAGGTGAAGGGAACAGCGTCGAAACGGAACTGATTGACATCGCGGACAAGAACAGCAGCGCCGGGGGCATTGTCCGCAAGGCTGTCATCGGTCGAACCATCCTGACAGCGGGCGCCGTCACCAAGGACCGGGCGCGGGTTGTTCGACTTGTAGAGGTTGTCCAGTGATTGCCGCCAGATCGCCGTACCGATCTTCTGCTCCTGCATCGCCCGGTCAGCGATTGAGTGTCCAAACACCTTGTGCGGCATGGGAATGGGGCAGAGCGTGGCGAACGGGTTGTCATCGATCTCCTGATTGAGAAGGACCGTGCTGTCCACGCGAATGATCCGGCGAAGCTCGGCAACCCCGTCGCCGTCATAGTCGATCTTCACATACTCATCGCGAACGGCCATCCGGTCAGATGGCTTGTGATTGGCCGACTGGATCGACCAACTGCTGTTGTCTTCGTCCGCATAACGGCTGTCCCGCAGCGTCGACCCCTCAGGGCGCTCGCTATAGGCCGGGAGTGATTCCACGATCTCCGGATCAAAACCCATCTCAATAAGCTTGGAGCGGGTCACATTGGACGGGACATGCGCCACATATTCCGCGTCCTCGACCGAGCGGGCGAGGGGGGAGATGCGGAACTCCTCAGGCGGGACATTCTCGACCTTGACCCGGCCGTCATTGATCATCTGGCCGACCATGGCCACGCCCTGATCCTCGCCCATATAGTCAGGGCGACGGCGGATCAGTTCGGCCTGCAATTCATCGCCAAGGATGACATGTTCGCCGTTGAAGCGGCTCGACTCCTCCCACCAGACCTTGATGATGCCCAACTTCGACAGCAGCGCGTCCTTGAACCAGTTGTGCAGGATCAGGAAGCCGGGATTGTCGCAATTGAAGATGTAGTTCACATATTCGGTCGCCTGCTCAGCGACCTGCACGTCCTCAGGCCCACGCGGCGAAAACATCACTGTCTCATCGGACGACACAAAGGGTTTCAGGACCGCAGCAAGGCCGTTGTCCACGACCAGCGCCACCGTCCCGTCAACGACCGATGACGTACCCTCTGCGGCGGGCAGATCGTCCATCGTGCCGTTGTAATAATCCAGCGCCCGCTTCTGCGCTTCGGTGATTTCACCGTCGCCACCGGTATCATAGCCGATGGCCTGCGCTTCATAGCCGCCAAGGATCGAAACCAGTTCGGTATCAGGCATAGCTTCGCCGCCCACTGGTTGCTCGCCAGTGGTGAGGAAGCCGGTTGCGATGTCCATTATTTCAGTCGCTCAACCATATCTTGAAGCCCATGCTGGAGCGGGCAGAGGCGCAGTTCTTCCCATGCGTCGGAATGCTCAGCCTGGAAGAAGGCGACGATGCGGGCGAGCGCTTCGCCGTTGTTGCCGGGAACGGGATCGGGGGTCTTGGCGATCTCAGCCATTGCACCACGCATCGCTGCATTGATGCCAGCGCCTTCCACCGCCGCTTTCCTCGGTCGTGCCATCACACAACTCCCACTCTCATGCCGCTGCGGATCGGGCGATGCGCTCGCGGCTCTTCGTAGGCGACACACATCAGGCCGTAGGCGTCCGCGCTGTGCGATGCCCAATCATGCTCAGGCCCAAGCCCTATGTCGCGCTTCTCGTCTTTCTTCTCGTGATACCAGCCCAGCGCCTTGCGCCCGGCTTCGGTCTTCACCTCATCGAACCGGACACGCGGGAACAGCTTGCGCGCTTCCTCGATACGGGCAGCCGCAGCGCCCTTGCCTTGGTTCGGGACAACCTCGACCGTGTATCCCGCCGCCTCAAAAGCGGAGCGGTACGACACATCGAAAACCCGGTCGTTCGTGTCGCCGTCATGTGGCAACCAAATCTTGCAGCGATCGGGCGTGTATCCCTGCGACCGCATCCAGTTGAGATGCGCGGCGATAGGCTGGCCCTGCACCTCGTAATGATTCACCACCCTGATTTCCAAGCCGATGAACTGCGCGGCCCAGAATACGAAATTGTCCGCTTTGGCGCCCGTGCCGCCAATGTCAGCATAAAGCCGGATCACCATATGCGGGTCTTCGGGGACGAAAGCGATGCGGTCCTCTTCCTTCGCCGCTCTCAGATGCTCACCGAAGTAAGCCCCCTCCAGCGCAGAAAGGTATTCGCCCTCCCAGATATGCCCGTAAATGTGCGGGCGTTCCTTCTGATCCTTCAAACGCTGGCGGTTCAGTATCTCCGGGAACCACGGATTGTCCCGCCAATTCATTTCCACGATCTTGGTTCGCGGGTCCATCGGGTTGCGAAAGCGCTTGTTCGTCGCTGACGTTTCCCGCTCCGGGTTCCAGGTCAGCCAAAGCTCGCTGTCTTCCTCACGAAGCGTCGGGATCAGCTTGACCCAAGCCTCTTCGGTGACGTTCTCCGCTTCCTCGATCCACGCCAGCAGAATGCGAGAGGTGGACTTGATGCTGTCAATGTTCCGGTCGAGACCAGAAAACACATATTTGATCCGCCCTGACTTGGTGCGGATGTAGGTTTCGCCAATATCGAAATGCGCGGCCAGCCAAGGCTCAGACCGGATCGCCGCCTTGATCTCCTCCATGGAGGAATCGGCCAACGAGTTCATGAACTGGCGACCGCAAAGGATCACGCCGGTTCGCTTCTGCTGATCCCACATGTGAGTGCGAACGGCGGTCATCTTCGCGAAGGTTCGCGACTTTGCCGACCCGCGCCCTCCGTGCGAACCTCTTACATCCGCCTCGCCTTCGAATACCGGGACCAGCTTGTCCGGTATCTCAATCTGGACGGACGCCACGCAACACGATCTCATGGGCGATGATATGTTCTCCATCATCGCCAGCGCCGTTCACTTGGAGCGGCAGCAGTTTGGGATACACCTGCGACCAGAACGCCTTTTCGTTCTCAGGGGCCTCCTTTGCCCATGCCACGATGCGATTGACGCCGCCGAGCTTTTCAGCGGCCTCCGCTATCGCATCCTTAGCCGCCTTGGTGACTTTGTTCTGAGAACCCTTAGGCCGACCTGGGCCGGGTTTTCCGCTCGTTATTTTATTCATGGCCTCGTCCTTTCCGCTCCCGAAGGGTGGGCGGTGAGTTGGCTGGAATGGCGTTGCAATGCTTCGCCGCTTCAATGAGGGGTTCGCGTCCCCGGAGCGCGACGGCGTTGACGTTGCCGCAGCATTGCCTTCGTTCCCGCCGCCAGTGTCGGGAAGAGGAGTAGCGCGCTCCTTCCGAAACGGAAAAGGGCCAGCGGTTAAGCCAGCCCTTCGAAGTCGCAATGCGCGACAATGACAATTCGTATGCTTGAATTTTCCGCTGTGGTCAACTGGCTATGCGCATGAAATCCGCGAGGGAATCGAGGGTGCGCCGAACCTCCGCAAGTGAGCGCATCGCCTTGCGCCCGCCATATCGCGGCAGATCGTCATGGATCAGCAGCCGGTCCATGAACCCGCGCATGTCGAAGGGGATTTGCTCGCGGCACTGCCGAACAAACTGGCGTGCCCTTACCTGGCTCTCTGTCCGCGCCAATCCATAGCTGCATTCACCCACGGTCGTGCGCTCGCCATAGCTGGCAACCACGCCGGGCAACATGGCTGCGCGGTGGTAGGCATTGCGGTATTGATCCCCGGCATACCATTGCGGCCAACTGATCTTTCCATTGTTGTGCAGGCGGTCCAGCGTCGATGATCGGAACCGGCGCACGCGGTTGATGGCCTGCTCCGTATCATCGATCTCTGCGGCGTTGACCCATTCGCTGTCATCCCCCTTCGCGAGCCTTTCGGGCGTGGCGTCCACGGGCGGGACATATGCAACTGCGACCTTCTTCTTGCTGCGGCGACGTGCCATTTTCTGCCCCCGTTAGGTGGTTATTCCGTTGATTCCGCTTCCCGCTGTTCCGGTCCGTCAAGCATATGGATGATGTCGTTTTCCCATAGGCTCATGCGGGCCTCATCATCATGCGCGGCAGCGACCTTGCCGTTCCGGTCTACATACTGGCCCGGCTCCAAGTAGCGGGCAGCCATGTGCTGCATCCGTTCGAAATGCGCGCGTAGCTTAGCCATCCCCCTACCTCCCCTCTGTGGATGGGCGGGCGGTTTTAAGACCCGTAGAGCGCGATTGGATGCTCTTGGCTACCTCGATACATCCGGGCGGCGTTTTCGCGTCTGGTGAGGCTGTGGCGGGGAATTTGGGCGCATCCAGAACCAATGATGCAATCAACAGACCGATTGCTGATCCGCCAAGACCAGCCACCATGCCAATCGCGGCACCCGTCGCGATTGCCTCTATCGCTTCGCCCTTCCTCACTCCCCCGCCTCCTTGTGCTTGCGGTCGCGGTCGCGCAGCGCCATCCGGTATCCGATATGCGCCACAGCCATCAATGTTTCGGTGCGCGGCAAGTCTTCATCGAACCGTCGAATGAATGCGGCGCGCATGGCGCTCAGGTCGGCATCGGACACATTCACAGGGCTGGTAGCCAACGGGAGGTGCGATGCATAACGGTTCGCAATCTGTGATCTCTCGCTTTCCGATCTCTGCGGCCTGCGTTCAGCCCAGACGGCTAATTCGTTCCCCATCACTCATCTCCTTCAGCGGCGTCGTACATTGCGGTGCCAGTATTGAGGCTTGCAGCCGAGTCACATAACTCACCGTCGGGCCGCGAAACCCGCAGATTTGCGCGGATTATTGATGAGTTCCTTTGCCGTTCCAGCATCTCCGTCGGCTGGCCACACAACCTCGTAATCCTTGCCCGTCGCGATCTGATAACTGACGATATCGAAGTCATGCGGTCCCTCTGGCCAACGAACCCAGCGCCGCTTGTTGGGATCGATCGCTCTGACGACGATGCCGTTGCGATATTTGATATCAACGAGCGGCGGGTTGTCGTTGCCTTCGAATGGATTGCGGCCGGGGTTGGCGGGCATGTCATGCGCCACCGTCCGTCAGCAGCCTATCAGCCACAAGCTTCGCGTAACCGGCGATGTCCACCCAGCTATCGGCATAGTCGGGGTCGCCGTTGACGATGCGGCCCAGCTTGTGCGCGATCATCTCCAGCGCTTCCACCTGATCGGGGGCGAACCCGTCGCGGTGCCGATATTCAAAGATCGTGCGCTTGATGTCCTGCGTTATGGCTGCGTGCCGGTCGAAGGCTCCGTAGCGATTGCCGCGCTCTTGTAGGGTGGCGGCGATGTCACTCGCCTTCCCGATGGTTTCGACCCGGCTCACAGATTGGCCTCCGCGTTCTTCATCAGGTCGCGCAGCAAATCCTTCATGCCGCTGCCGACTTCATGCTTTTCGTTTTCGTCCACCGTCTGCTGAAGGCGCGGCGCGTTCAGGTTAGCCAGCCTGGCACGGGCATCGGATAGCCGCTGGCGTGCATGGGCCGGGCCGAGCCAATAGGATGACGGCTCATATTTCAGGATCGACGGAATGATCTTAGCCGGATGGTCGGCAGTGCGGCGTGCATGGGCGCAAGCATCATCAAACAGCATCGAAGGAAGGTCCGCCAGTTCCGGCGCAGCAACCATCAGCCATTCATCGCGGTCTTCCTGCGACATGCCGGTAGGGGCGGTCAGGGTCAGGCAGCGCGAGAGAGCCACCATGATCTCCTCCAGCGAGCGCGGCTCCAGCTTGGCTTCCAACTCGGAAATTTCCTGAAGCAGCGAGTTTTTCAAAAGCTGATTTTGCTGCCGCTTCTGTTCGGCCCATTCCTCGGCCGTCTGCGGTTTTCTGAACTGGTCGTGATCCTGTTCCATTGCGGGGTGTCCTTTCATCGGCCCTGCGGAGCCATCCTTGCCAAGCCCTGTCCCAATCGAGTTTGCGGCCCTTGCCTTTCTCGTTGCTGGCGTTGGCCGCCCAATCGCGGAGGGCGTTCAATTCGTGTTCGATCTTGCCGGGTGGCCATTGCGCGACTGCCGCAGCTAGTTCGGCGGGCAGGGGCTTGGTCGGCGTCCAATCATCAGGAAGGCGATGCCAATTCTCATTCGAAGGCTTCGCGCGCTTATCCGAAGAAGCTTTAGCTTCTGAGGATGAAGGTTCCCTAGAAGGTTCCGTGTCCCGTTTTTGGGACTGTTTCGGGGGAAATTTGGAACTGTTCCGCTTTTGGGATGGTTCCGTACTTGGAACGGTACCCAAAGCGGCACTGTATACCTTGATCTGTTTCGTTGCCCCGGAACGCTCGCCAGTGTCGGTGATGAACCCCCGGCGCTCCAATTCTGCAATATTGGTGATGACGGTTTTGCGGTCCTGCCCTGTAATCTCAGACAGGTGCGCAATGGACGGCATGATGCGGCCGGTGCGATAGTTGGCGCACTCGCATAGGGCCACCAACGTAAACTTGACGCTGGAGGGCTTAATGTCCTGCTTAAAGGCCCATGCGAGGGCTTCACTGCTCAAGCCGCCCGCCTCCGCTCATAGAAGCGCATCAGGGCGTCCAGCAGGCGTGCGGAACCGACAGTAGCGGCACGGCGGCGCTCAGCCTGATCGAACGTCCCGAAGGCGCCGCAACTGCGCGTGGGCGATAGGTAGCCGCTGTGGGGGGTGCGGGTCATAGCGCCGCCTCCTTCTTCACCTTGCGCTTCTTGCGGCGCACAGGCGGATAGATCGTGACGACGACGCCGGGGTGGGTTGCCTCGACCAGCTTGCGCTTAAGCTGAAAGACGGCGGTACGGACGCCCTTCACGTCCTCGACTATGCGGCAGTCCTGCACGCGATATTCGAAGTCTGCCACATAGGTGCAGATGTAGCTGTCACCGATGTTGACGGCGAAGGACGGCTGCTGGCGCAAATCGGTGATCGCGCCATCGACCTCCATGTCATGAAGTTGGTTGCAGCGTGCAGCCTCCTTCTTGCTGTCATGGGTGTGCCCATGGTTGCAGTCGGTCTTGATGGCGCGGAACTTCGACATCAGATGTCGAAGCCCAACTGCATGCCTAGGGCAGCGGCATAGGTGGCCAGCAGGGCCTCAGCTTCCTGACGTGCGTTCTTCTCCATCTTCCGCAGACGGACGATCTTGCGCATCGTTTTGGGGTCGTACCCGTTGGCTTTGCTCTCTAGATAGACATCCTTGATGTCGTCCGCGATGCCCTTCTTCTCGTCTTCCAGGCGCTCAATTCGCTCGATGAAAAGCTTCAATTGCTCAGCAGCGACGTTATCCGACATTGTTGATTGCCCCTTCGACATGCTTCCACGTTTTGCCGGTGACAGCGCACCAGACGGTGTGGGTTGAAAGACCGTATTCACGGGCCAGAGTGTGGGTGCCCTTCCCGGAGCGGTATGACTGGCGCATCGCGCGCACCTGATCCTCGTTGAGTTTGGCGCAGCGTTGGCCGGTTCCAAACCGGGTGCGGCCATGCCGCCCCCTGTCATCCACGTTTTCTTGACGCGAACCCCAGCGCAGATTGGTCAGCGCGTTATTCTGGCGATCGCCGTTGTTGTGGCACCCTTCAGCGCCGGGGAACGGCGGCGGGCCGCAGAAGGCGCGCAATACCAGAACATGGATATACTGGGTCTTGGACTCGCCCGGCGCGTGATACAGCGCCACATGCGCGTACCCCCGATTAACTCCGGACCGCAGGATTTTGAGCGTTTCGCTGTTCCGGACCCGCCCAAGATTACTTACCTCATACCGGTTCTCATAATTCGGCACCGGCATCCACACTTCGCGCGGACCGCTCATGCTGTTTTCCTTTGAGTGAAGCGGCCGAAGCGATCACGCGCCGGGCCTGAGTTGATGCGCGCCATGTTCTGGCGGCACATGCGGGCGAGGGAGCGCTTTGCAGCCCAGCGGCGGATGGCGCGGATCATGCCGCCGCTCCCCACACAGCCATGCGATTGATGGCGTTCTCCAGCAGGCGGCTTTCCTGCTCTGTGAGGGCGCGTTGGCGAGACAGGGCGTCTAACCGTTCGAAGTCGGCCTTGGCGCGATAATAGGTCGCCGCTGCACGGGTCTGGGCGTCCTGAAAGTTCATCCCCGCTCTCCCATGATGATGAGCCGGTCCAACGTGGCGCGAGCCTCGCGAAGCTGCTGGATGATCGGCAGGATTTCCTCCGCGACAGTGCGTGGGCCACCGGGGCTGTTCTCATGCTGCGTTGCGATGATCGCGGTCAGCGCCTGAGACAGCGGCAGGGCGGGGTTGAAGTCCGTATCGCAATGCGCTCCCTCAGGAACCGCACGCGACCCAGACAGCGACAGAACATGGTCAATCGCGCCGGGGCCGAACTCATATTCGGCGTTCATCAGCGTCACGCCGTCAAGGTTGCCAGCTTCGTTGCGGGCGTTCTTGACCGTGCCGGCGGAACAGCCAAGGCGCTCAGCCAGTTCGGCGTCCGAAAGGTCATGCTGCGCCTGCAAAGTGAGGACGACCTTCTTTACCGCAGTGCGGTAGGACTTTGTGGTCGGCCGGTTGCGCCGGGCTAAGACATTGCCTGTCCTGATCATTAGACAGCATCCTCATGAGATACGGATTCGAAACAAACGGCGCGGACAGAACCGGAAGGGGGATCAGCCCTGTCCGCGCTTCCTTCGACGACCCGAAGGAACTGAAGCGGCTCGACAGTGAGCATCAGGCCGTCACCATCAACATCGCGGATAATAGATGGAGCGCCCAAAACGGTGGCGATGGCGCGCATCTGGAATACCGCCTTGGCGCGAGCGAGTTCGGCCAACACATCCGCCGTGCTGGTCTCGTTGCTATTGGGGAGGTTGTGGAGAGGGTGGTTCACAGGCTTGAGCCTCCACCGCTGGAGATTGACTCCCCAGCGGCTTCGGTCATCGTGGCGATTGCGAAACAACCACGAAAGGAATCACGATGGCCATCAGCGAAGACACTGCCGCGCTTGTTGCTGCCCAGCTTACCGTTGCGTGGGCAACTAGAACTGGCGCGGGCAAAGCTGATCCCAGCCGCCCGTTCGACGCACAGGTCATTGCCATTTACGAACGCTTCAGGCGCGCTGTCAAAGAGGTGCCTATCAGCAAGACTTGAGCTAATCATGGCGGAAACTCTCCTCTACAAAGCGCAGGAGAGGGTTCTCCGGATCAATCTTCCGGAGCGCGGACATCAATATCTCGTGGCGGTCGTCCGGCGCGTTCTGAGGGCGCTTCCCCCTAAGCGTTTCCAGGATGCGCCTCATGCTGCATCCGCCTGCTTGGTGGGGCGGTAGGTGGCCATGAAGTCGATTACCCTCTGCCCGGTACGCAGGGTCATGGACCTGTCTTTTCGTAGACCGGGAATAAGATTACCGTCGCCAACGGCGAGGCGGCCAAAGGTGGTCGGCGGGATGGAGTGCTTGGCGCAGAATGCTTCGATCTTGGCGAGCATGTCCGCGTCTGTGGGGAGCTTCTGTTCCATAAATCCTACATAACTGGATAAATCCTACTATGCAAGTTGGAAACGTCATGCTGGATGGCGACCGCAGCCTGTGGGATTTGTCCAACATGGCAGGAAGCAATGATTCAAGAGGTCAAGGCCTCTACGACAAACTGATGGCCCTAAAGCCTCCAGGCTTGGCTGCGACCAATTGGGCGCTGGCGGCGGGTCTGAACCGTGGCTTCTTTACCAATCTGAAAGGCAAGGACGGCAGCATAAGGAGTGACAATCTCCGCAAGCTGCTGGACCATATTGGCAAAACGGAAGCCGACTTGGTGGATGCTGCGGAGCGGCCTCAAGCGAATGCGTCTCCGGTTCAATTCGAAGGTGCATCACTGGAGCGGCCGAGGGACGATCTACCGGTATTTGGAACTGCCTTAGGTGCGGAAATGCTGATTGAGGGTGAGAGGATAGAGCAAACCACCCTCAATACGGGAGACATCATCGAATATCGCAAGCGTCCACCGATCAGCCACGGTGTCGAGAAGGTCTATGGCTTGTACGTACAAGGCGCCAGCATGTATCCGGCTCACCGTGATGGCGCATTCCTGTTCGCTCAAAGGGACGCACGGCTTCGTGTCGATGACGATGTTGTTGTATATCTGCGCCCCCAAGATGAAAGCGATGACGGGGATAGGTCTACCTGCGTCCTAGTGAAGCGACTGGTGCGCCGATCTGCGCAATATGTCGAATTGGAACAGTACAACCCTGCCAAGGTGTTCCGCATTCCCATGAAGGACGTGTTGCGAATCGATCGGGTTCTAACAACCGACGATTACGCTTAGTTGTTTTGGGGTGGGTAAGGTGCGGTATTTAGGTTGTATTTTGTTGGCCAGTACAGTCGCCACGCAGTCGGCCGCGCAAACTCCAACTCAAGATGCTTTTGGAGTGCCGGATGGTTGGTTAACTTCCATGCCGTACGGATTCGACGTTACGGTTGATTCTCCAAATCTGATTGCCTGGGTGAACGTAGCCCCGGTGGGTGGCCGCGACGATTATGGCATCCTAGCGACCGATCTTTACAGTGCGACCGGGCAATATAGAACTGTTTGGATACGTGGATATCATGCCAGAAACCCGGATGTGAAATATCGCGAAACCAAGGCAAAATATCAGTTCGATTGCACCCGCATGGAACTTACTCAACTGTACAGGGTGGCATACAGGCCTGACCGTCAGGTTCTTTTTACAGAAGCTTATCCTTCGCGGACCGAGCCAGTGGTGCCGGGCAGCCTAGGAAGCGCATGGATCAAGCTTGTCTGCCGTTGATTGAAGCCAACCCCATCCCTGACGGTGTTTTGTGGGGTGGGGGAGTAGGCATGAAACGGCCCTCCCTCGACTAGCACATGGTTATGTGGTAGCGTTCTGATATGGACCGGAGATAAGCTATGTCAGTTCTGATCGCTGCACGGACGCTGGGCGAAGAGAGTGGCTGGAAGCTTTCCCCACTAGAGTATCAGAAGATACTCTATGTAGCCCAGATGATCCACCTTGGAAGAGAAAAGCGCCCTCTTTTCGAAGAAAACTTCGAGGCGTGGGATCATGGACCTGTAGTTCCGGCGCTTTACCATGAACTTAAGTCCTTCAATAGAGGATTTGTTACGTCGATCGCGGTTGCATCTACATTCGCGTTTGGTACATCAGAGGCATTCGCTATTGATGACGCCTTCACGATGACTTTGCACATGTCGGCTGGTCAATTGGTGAATTATACTCACCGTCCGGGCGGCGCTTGGGAGAAGTATTACGATCCCGGCGCGCGGGGCGCGACAATCCCGCCAAGCGCGATACTAGAGGAATGGAAAGAGTGCAGCCGACCGTCAGCGCAAACCCTATCCTGGGCCGAGCAAATGGCGGCCGAAGTTGAGGCGTCCCCCCCCAGATATTTGGCGAGTGAGGACGAGCGAGCTTTCAGAGCGCGCTTACGAGTGGACGATTCAAGGTAACGCCCTCGCTGAAGACGAATTGCGGCGCATCTATAGACGGCTGGAGCGAGATCCCAGATCGATCGGACAGCGGTTCCGAGAAGATGCACCTGGCGTCGAGCATTGGGCCTACGAAAGCCCAAAGGTGCCGCGCCTTCCTCGCCTGCGCGCCTATTATACGATCGACCCTGAAAAGCGCCTAGTTAGCCTTGAGCGCATAGAACTGCTGTAGCCCCATCCCCGCCCGCCAGCGGGGTTTTCTTTTGCCATCCCCCATTCTCGGTATGCGAATCAACCCTCCTTCGTGATCTACTGCGCTGCGGGCTTTGCCCGTGTGCGACCCGACTGCCCCCGCCTCTCGCCTGAGGGGCGGGGCTTTTTTGTGCCTATTCTCAATGCAGTAGGAATTATTTGTCGGTTAAATCCAACTTGTAGTTGACGAGTAGGAATTATCCAATTACAACCCCTCCTACCGGCCAAGCCGAAGGAGGAAGAGAATGCAGACCGTTACCACAACCCAGATGCCCGCCGCCAAACTGAACAAGGCGAACGCTCGCGATGTGGCGAAAGCTCGCCTCGCACTGCGGATGGGCGAGGCCGGTATTTATGCCCGCAGCCTTTCCGCAATCCACCGCTCGTCCAGCTTTGCCCAGCAGATGCAGGTTGAGCGCGCCATTCATGAAGACGGCATGGCCCACCTGTTCGGCCGTCACCCAAACTCGGGTGCCATGATCTCGGCGGTTGCCGCCTGAATCTCCCCCTGTCCTGCCTCTTATCGGGGGCAGGGCGCGGATGAGATTTACGACAGGAGGAAGAGAATGACAGAAGCAATTCACCCGGCGCCCACGGAATTTACCGCTGAACAGATCGGCGCTGACCCAATCCTGCGCTATTTCCATTATTCGCATCTGCCGGTCCTGTTGCAGGCAGCATCGCGGCCTTTCTGCGAATTGGCGAACCACATCGTCACCACCTTGCCGCGCAATCCAGAGCGCACCCTAGCCCTCCGCAAGCTGCTGGAGGCTAAGGACGCCGCTGTTCGCGCCAACGTCAACTGACATCTGTTCCATCCCGGTTTCGCGCCGGGCTGGCCATGATTTCAGCATCACAGGAGCAGGTATGATGGCTTCTAAGGACAAGTTGGACGAATGGCATGTGTTTTCCACGATCCGCTCAGCGGACGGCAAAACAAGCTATGAGATCGCGGCAGGGACCAATTCTTACTGTGACGGCCCAGATAGAACTGTCGGGCGCATCTCCGGATTTTCCGAAAAAGATTTGCGGCTGCTGATTGCCGGGCCGGCGATGCTGAATGTTCTTCGCAAGGTCGAGTGCTGGCTCGATCTCCCTGAGGGCGATTTTCAGCACATGATGCCTGCCGACGCAATGTCGCATCGCGAGCAGCTTGCCGACATTCGCGCCGCTATCGCCAAAGCCACAGGTGCTGCATGACCCGCTTCACCAACGCCCTTCGCAATGGCCGCGTCAGCATAACTCTGACCCGCCTTGAAGCCGTGACGATTGCTCTCGTTCTGGTGGCTCTGCCGCTTTGGATTGTGGCGGGAGGGTTGTGATGGCTACCGCACACGACTTCCCCGAAAGCGCGCTAATCGGCGCTGCTGAGCGGATACAGCCGATGGTCAAGAAGCATGTCGATGATGTCTATGAGGCAATACTCGATAGCGTCCAAGACTATCTGATCGACAATGCGCAGTTCAACATCCGGTCGCGGATAGACACGGCTGAACGGGAAGCCCGGTCTGCGCGTGAACTGGTCGCCAAGCTTGAAGCCGAAAAGGCGGAACTGGTGGAGTGCGTCAAGCTTCTGATGGGGCGCTGCGGGCCGCTCGCGTCTGATGGACGTCAGGCCCGCCGACTGCTCGCCAAGCTGGAGGCAGGGCAATGAGCTACATGCCCACCAGCGAGGAAATCCGCGCCGAGATGGACGCTATGCCGGGTCTTGGCGAGATGCAGGCGATCAATCGCATCCGCTCTCGCGAAGAACTGCGGCGGGTGGCCTCTCGTCACTATCCGGGCGGCGCAATCGGAACCGTCCGCCGCCACCAGATGGCTGAGAGCATCGACGCATTCATGGCGCTTGGGCGCCGGGAGGAGAAGTGATCATGAATATCGAAACCGTTTCCAAGGCGCAGATCGCGCAGGAGTTCTTGGCCGACACGCTGCCCGCAAAAATGGGCCTGAGCATCCGCGTGGATGGGGCCTATTTTTCAGCCTCTTGCTATTATCCAAACGGCGATTGCTCGCGGGACAAGTTCTGTCATGGCCACGCGGCAACCGTTGCCGAAGCCGTCGATATCATGTTGGCCAAGATCGATGCTGTCAAGAACGCCGCGCCCGTCCTCAAGACCGCCGCCGAATGCAAAGAGGCCGTCCTCAATCTGATCCGCGAGCATGACGCCGCGCCCGCATCCTTCCGTGATGCGGTCGATGCTCTGCCGGTGAAGGGGTAGGGAGATGGCTATCCGCGATTATGATGGCCCATCGGTCGAGTGCGATCACTGCGCAGGCCATGGATGGGTTCAGGTCCGCCGCTTCGGCATCATTTCCGGTGTGCATGAAGAGGACTGCCCGATCTGCTGCGGCCATGGCTGGCGTCCCATGACGGATGATGAACTGGCCGACGCTGCCGAAGCGCAGGGACAAGAGCGCATCCACGGCGAACCGCCTGTGACGATGGCTGAGCAGCATCGGCGGGCATGGGAACACAAGCATGGGATCAGGGCA
>NZ_JAINEZ010000038.1:0-45397 GCF_019873065.1 Sphingobium sp. PNB | reverse complement strand
GGGTTAGGGGGTGGGCTGGCGCGGCATCTGCGCTGTTTTGCAACGGCTAAGTCAGAGGCTCGCTACGCTCGCGCCCACCCCTAACCCCTCCCGTTTACGGGAGGGGAAGGTCCTGAATTGGCCATTTCCCCGCACTCCAATGGACGCGGCGCGCTTTGGTACAATCGGGGCCTTCAATTCTGCATCCGATATTGCTTCAGCAGATCGTAGAGCGTCGGCCGGCTGATCCCCAGCATCTTCGCCGCGCCGGAGATATTCCCGTCCGTCCGCGCAATCGCCCGGCGGATCGCGCGGCGGTCGGCCATTTCCCGCGCCGCCTTCAGGTTCACCACATCACCGCCTTCGGCGCGATCTCCGTCCAGATCGAGATCGGCCGCGGTCACATGCTTGCCGTCGGCCATGATGACGGCGCGCTTCATGCGGTTTTCCAGCTCTCGCACATTGCCCGGCCAGCCCCAGGCGTCGAGCGCCGCCAGCGCATCGGGCGCGAGCCCCTTGACCTGCGGATTCATCTCCTTGGCGAAGCGGTGGAGGAAATGCCGCGCCAGCAGCGCCGGATCGCCCGGCCGCTCCCGGAGAGCGGGAATGCGCACGACGATCTCCGCCAGGCGATAATAGAGGTCCTCCCGGAAAGTGCCTGCCGCGATCATGGCTTCCAGATCCTGATGCGTGGCGCAGACGATCCGCGTGTCAACCGATATGGGCTGGCGTCCGCCGATCCGTTCGATCACCCGCTCCTGCAGGAAGCGCAGCAGCTTCACCTGCAAGGCCAGCGGTATGTCGCCCACTTCGTCCAGGAAGAGCGTGCCGCCCTGCGCCTGCTCGATCTTGCCGGGCGTGGTCTTGATCGCCCCGGTGAAGGCGCCCTTCTCATGGCCGAACAGTTCGGCCTCCAGCAATGTTTCGGGAATCGCCGCGCAGTTGATCGCGACGAAGGCCCCGTCCCGGCGCGGGCTGGCATCGTGCAGGCCCTGTGCCAGCAATTCCTTGCCGGTGCCGCTTGCGCCCAGCAGCAGGACGGAGACGTCCGCGGCCGCCACCCGTTCTATGGTGCGGGCGACCTTCATCATTTCCGGCGCGGCGGTGATCAGCCGGCCCAGCACGCGCCCACCCTCCGGCGCGGTTTCGGCCAGCCGGGCATTTTCCCGCTCCAGCGCATGGACGTGGAAGGCGCGGCGGACGATCAGCCCCAACTCATCGATGTCGACCGGCTTCTGGTAGAAATCATAGGCGCCGCCGGAAATGGCCTGGAGCGCGCTTTCCCGCGCCCCATGGCCGGACGCGACGATGACCTTCGTGTCCGGCTTGATCCGCAGCATTTCCGCCAGCGTCGCGAACCCTTCGCTGGTGCCGTCGGGATCGGGCGGCAGGCCCAGGTCCAGCGTCACCACATCGGGCGCCTGCTCGCGCAGCATCTCTATCGCTTCCTCCCGGTCGCCCGCGATGAAGAGCTGATATTCCTCATAGGCCCAGCGCAATTGCCGTTGCAGGCCCGGATCGTCCTCGACGATCAGCAGTTTCGGTCGCATGTCGCTCATCAGGCGGCCTTCCCCCTAAGATCCTGTTGCGCCAAAGGCAGGCGCAGCGTGAACCGGCTCCCCACGCCGGGCTTGCTTTCCACATCGATGCGGCCGCCCATCGCCTGGGCCAGCGCCCGCGCCTCGAACGCGCCGATGCCAAAGCCCCCCGCCTTGCTGGAGGAGAAGGGCTTGAACAATTCGCGGCGGATGAATTCCGCGGTCATCCCCCGGCCCTGATCGACGACATCCAGCAGGGCGCAGCCACCCTCGGCGGACAAGCGCAATTCCACGGGGCTGTCCGGCCGGCTGGCGTCGATGGCGTTCTGGAGCAGGTGGGTGACGATCTGCTCGACCCTGGCGGGATCGGCCAGCACGGGCGGCGCGTCGCCGGTCACGCCTATTTCGTGCTGGCGCGAGCGGGTGCGCGCGACCTGCTCCGCCACTTCGCGCAGCGCCATAGGCCGGGGTTCCTCCGCCCGGCCCTTGTTATGCTGCGACAGGCGCGCGAGCATGTCGTTCATCTTGCCCACCGATTCCTTCAACGTCAGCACCATGTCGGTGCGGAAATCCGGATTGTCGGCGTGCCGCTCCGCATTGCGGGCGAGCAGCGAAAGCTGGCTCACCAGATTCTTGACGTCATGGATGATGAAGGCGAAGCGGCGGTTGAACTCCTCGAAGCGCTGGGCGTCGTCCAGCGCCTGCTGGCCCTGCGCCTCGCTCAGATAGCTGGCCGCCTGCCGTCCGGCGGCGCGCAGCATGTCGAAATCCTCCCAGTCGAGCCGGCGGTCGATCGGCGGGCGGGCAAGCAGGATCGCGCCGATCAGCCGGCCGAAATGGATCAGCGGCACCAGCGCCCAAGCGCGGCGGTCCAGGCTCATCCAGCCCGGCGCACTGATTTCCCCGGCCCCGGAAGGCGGGCGGTCGATGTCGATGATCCAGCCGCTCTGTTCGATGAGGGCGGCGAGCGGGGCGGGCACGACCGATCCGTCGGGCCTGTCCCCCTGCCAGTTCCAGTGCGTTTCGAACGCCAGCGCGCCGTCGTCCGCGCGCAGCATCAGCAGGGCGGCGGGAGAATCGGTGATGTCGGCCACCGCCTTCGCCACGCGCTCCCCCAAAGGCAGGGCATTGTCACCGGGGCGGCCTATGGTGTCGCCGAAGCGCATCCATTCGGTGCGATAGTCGTAGCGGTGCTGGAAGAAATGCTTGGCCACCTGCACCTTCCAGAAGGCGCGGAGCCGGCGGGAAGGCAGCAGCACGAGCGCGCTTACCGCCAGGAAGAAGACGCAGCCGATCTCGACCGCGCGGGCATAGGGCCCGGCGACCAGTTCCACCAGCACCGCCGCCGCCGCCAGCACCACGATGTAGAGCGCAATGGCCGCGAGGGATAGCGACTGGAATGTCAGGGTGCGGGACAGTTGCAGCCGTCCGGCCATGTCGGCGCGCATTCCCGCCGCGATCACCGGGGCCAGCAGCGCCATCATCGGCCCGCGCAGCGCGTAGAGATCGCTTGCCCGGTCGATGGCGAAGGTGGCGATGGCATAGAGATTGAGGTCATATGTCCACATCGCCGCCAGCGCCCCCAGCAGCAGCGCCACCCGCTCCCGTTCCCGCACCGGCCAACTGATATAGAGATGATGGACCAGCATCAGGCTGCCGATGGCGGTCATCAGGTGCAGCACCAGCGAGGCGTGAAGAAGCGCGCGGTGCAGGTCGCTAGGCTCCGGCAATTGCCGCCAGATGAGGTCGGTGAAGGTCTGAAGCAAGATGATTCCCGCCACGGCGGCATAGACCGATCCGATCGCCAGCAGGGATTCTCCCCGCACCGCGCCGTTCCGCCGCAGCATCGCGAACAGCAGCAGCAGCCAGGCCGCGTTTCGGATATTTTCTCCGATGCCGGTCAGCGGTTTGCCCACCCCGCCGAAGGAGACATAAAGCGACCAGCAGGCGGTCAGCAGCAGCGCGGCGGCCAGCAGGCGCTGTTCGGCGGCTTCTTCCCGGCGGCGCAGGACGAAAATGCCGAGCGCCGCGAACAGCACGGCGGCCAGCGCATGGCCCCAGTCCCCGACGAATTGCAGCAGGCCGCTCACCGCGCCCCCTCCGGCCAGAGGATGACGCGCAGCGTCTGGATGAGGATCAGCAGATCGAGGAAAGGCGTGTAGTTCTTGGCGTAATAAAGATCATATTCCAGCTTGTTCCGGGCATCCTCTATCGACGCGCCATAGGGATAGTTGATCTGCGCCCAGCCGGTGATGCCGGGTTTCACCATATGCCGCTCCGCATAATAGCGCAGATGCTGTTCCAGATCCTCGACGAACTGGCGGCGTTCGGGGCGCGGGCCGACGAAGCTCATCTCGCCCTTCAGCACCGTCCATGTCTGCGGCAGTTCGTCGATGCGCAGCTTGCGCAGCCAATAGCCAAGGCGGGTGATGCGCGGATCGTCCTTTTCCGCCCAGACCGCCTGGCCGGACAGTTCCGCGTCCTGTCGCATGGTGCGCAGCTTCACGATCCAGAATTCCTCGCCGTAAAGGCCGACGCGCTGCTGGCGGTAGAAGGCGGGCCCCTTGCTGTCGAGCTTCACCAGCAGGGCGGCCAGCAGGATGATGGGGCCGGTCAGCAGCAGCAGGATCGAACTGGCGAGGACGTCGAACAGCCGCTTGGCGATGCTGGACAGGCGGCGGCCGGCGGAAAAGCCGTCGGAGAAGATCAGCCAGCTCGGATTGACGCTGTCCAGGTCGACGCGGCCGGTTTCCCGCTCCAGGAAGGTGGAGATTTCGTTCACATGGACGCCGGTGGTCTTGATGCGCAGCAGGTCGCTCAGCGGCAAGGCGTTGCGCCGTTCCTCCAGCGCCAGCACCACCTCGCTCGCGGCCAGGCGGACGACGAAATCGGCGAGATTGTAGATGGCGCTGCGGTTGATCGCCTCCGGGATCACCTGCGCGCCGTCATTCATCGCGATGTAGCCGACGACGAGGAAGCCAGATCCCTTGCGCTGTTCGATCTCCCGGATGCGGTCGGCGCGATTGCCCGCGCCCAGCACGACCAGCCGCCGCTTGAACGCTTCGCCGCCGAGCATCGATCCCAAAAGGACGCGGATCGCCAGCAGCAGGGCAATGGCGAGCCCCATGGCGTAAAGCGAATTGGACCGCCAGAGCGTGATGTCCGGCAGCAGGAAATGCATGACCGACAGGAACAGCACGCCCAGCGATATGGCGACCAGCAGCCGCGCCAGCGCGTAGCGGATGGATTGCAGCGCCTCCGGCCCATAGACGCCGACCGCGATCATCGCTGTCTGGATGGCCAGGCCGAAGCTGAGCAGCGGCGCGATGCGGGTCGAAACATGATCGACCTCCATGCCGATCTGACGGGCGCGCAGAATCCACCCGCCTTCAGCCGCCGCCATCAGCAGCATGAAGTCCAGAAGGCCGAGCAGCAGGACCGCATGCGGCACATAATGTTTGAACAATCTTATCATTCGTTGCGTGTTCCCGCTGCGCCCGGCGGGCAGGTGACAGCCGGATCAGCTTACAGGCGCTGTAAGGAAATCCGACACTGTCAGGGACAATGCACGACAATCACAAAGATTTTCTGAACGGACCACCGGCCA
Organism: Sphingobium sp. PNB; assembly: GCF_019873065.1. Classification (NCBI taxonomy): domain Bacteria; kingdom Pseudomonadati; phylum Pseudomonadota; class Alphaproteobacteria; order Sphingomonadales; family Sphingobiaceae; genus Sphingobium; species Sphingobium sp. PNB. The sequence continues at coordinate 40,273 of NZ_JAINEZ010000038.1, read as the reverse complement.
TGCCGGCGAAGCGAACCGGCAGGGGCAATCAATTCTGGTTGCGAAGCGCATCCGCGGCGTTCTTCGCCGCGTGGCCCACCACATGGGCGGCGCTGTCGACAGAACCGGCTGCCTTCATAAGCGCGTCGGCACGGCGGTCGTCGCGTTCCTTCGTCATGTAGAAAAAGCCGATCGCCAGCACCAGCGCCAGGGCGACCAGAAGGAATATGATCAGGCTTCCCCGCGACCGGCCCGGCAAGGAAGCCGGTTCGAAGGGTTCGTCCTTACGACCTTCGTCCATTCTCCTTCTCCCGATCCTCGCATACCGAGGCGGAGAGTATAGCACAGATCACTCCACGTCGGAGTCGGTATCTTCACCTGTTTCCCGGGATTCCCGGCCCCGGCTCAACCGGTCGACATCGTCCATGATCTCGTCCAGCACCGCGGCGTCGCTGCTTTCCTGGCTGCGGCGGGATGGCAGTTCGCCATTTTCCAATATCTGCTCCAGCGCGGCGCGGCCGCGGGCGACGCGGCTCTTGATGGTGCCCACGGCGACGCCGCAGATTTCGGCGGCTTCCTCATAGGCGAAGCCGCCCGCGCCGACCAGGATCAGCGCCTCTCGCTGGGGCTGCGGCAATTGCAGCAAGGCGCGCTGCATGTCGGACAGTTCGACATGCTTGTCCTGCCCGGCGGGCGCGGCAAGCAGGCGGTCGGCCGCCAGATCGTCCCAATCGCCCCGGAAGCGGGAACGGCGCATCTGCGACAGATAATGATTGCGCAGGATGATGAAGGTCCAGGCACGCATGTTGGTGCCCGCCTGGAAGCGGCTGCGCGCGGCCCAGGCCTTCAACAGCGTTTCCTGCACCAGATCGTCCGCGACATCGCGATTGCCGGACAGGGACCGTCCAAAGGCGCGCAGATGGGGGATGACCGCCGCCAGTTCCCGCTTGAAATCGGTGTCTGAAAGCGTTTCGCGCTCAACATCCTGGCCCACGCCGTCGCTCATGGTAACAACCCCTTCACCGGCTGTCGCCCTCGCTGCATGAACGGAAGTCGTCAAAGCCATATGTGCGTCCGCATCCCAATCTTTTTCTTCTCAAGGACCAATTGCCGCAACCGCGTTCAATGGCCCCACAATATCACAATCATCACGATGATCGCGAGTGTCAGTGAAACGCCGAGCACGTAACGCACGATATGCGGCGTCGAGCCCGCCCTGGCTTCTTCCGTCGCAATATGCTGCTCCTGTTCGACCATGGGTCGCTCCCGATCGTTACGCATCAATAACGCGGGTCGCGGACCGGGGTTCCCCTTCTTTCCAGCCTAATTTCAGAAAGCCGCGCGCGACGTCAGGCCGGCGCGGTCGCTTCGTCGAAGAACAGCGCCTGAGAAATCGCGGCCTTGACGGTCGAACGCTGGAAAGGCTTGGTGATGAGGAAGGTCGGCTCCGGCCGTTCGCCCGTCAGCAGGCGTTCGGGGAAGGCGGTGATGAAGATCACCGGAACGGAGAATTCGGCGAGGATGTCCTTCACCGCATCGATGCCGCTCGAATCGTCGGCAAGCTGGATGTCCGCCAGCACCAGCCCGGGCCGTTCCGCCATGGCTTCGCGCACAGCATCCTCGCGCGTGACGGCGATGGCGGTGACTTCATGCCCCAGGTCGCGAACGATGGTCTCTATATCCATCGCGATGATCGGCTCATCCTCGATGATCAGCACCTTGGCGCGGGTCTGCGCCTCGATCTCGCTCAGCGCTTCCTTGACCAGCGCTTCCACATCGTCGCTGTCCAGGCCGATCAGATAGCCGACGTCATCGACGGTGAATCCCTCCAGCGCCGTCAGCAGCAGCGCCTGGCGCGGCAGCGGCGTCAGGCGGGCGAGTCGTGCCTGCGCGATCGCCTCCTGCCCGTCGGCGCCGGTCAGCACCGGCCCGTCTTCCAGATGGGACGAGGACCAGATCGCATGGAAAGTCTTGTAGAGGCCAAGGCGCGGATCGACATTCGACGGAAATTCGTCGGGCGCCGCCACGATCGCCTCCAGCGTGGCGCGCACATAGGCATCGCCATGCGCCTGGCTGCCCGTCAATGCACGCGCGTAGCGCCGCAGGAAAGGAAGGTGGGGGTGCAGTTGCTGACCAAGCGACATCTGTAAAAATTCTCCCAGCCCATCGGGCGCCTTGTCCTATGTTAAAGCCACGCCTTAACCAAAATGCCGAAACATTCGCCGGAATGGGAGGATGGATGGACGATGCCGATGTGGCAAGCCCCCTTACCCCCTTTCAGAATGGAAATGCTTCGGGCATGACCGCCCGCGTCGCCTTCCATTCTCGCCGCCGACCTCGTGCGGCGGGCAAAAAATGCTTCGCCAAGGGAACCAACGACCAACGGATTTGTTTCACTGCCGTTCGGTTTTTTCGAAAATCTTTGGAATTTTGTGTTTTGATTTCCCTGACGCCGAATTGACGTCATAGGGGAAAGCCGCAAAAAGAGCAGGCTGGCATGACATTGATGGCTGCAGAGGGGCGTGTTTTGGTTGCTTCAACGACGGAACGGGATGTGACGGGAGGGGACAAGAAAGATGTCGGCACCAACACTCCGGATTCTGGCGTGAAGGGCAGTGTCGCCCGCAAGAAACGCACCTCGGCCGCGAAGGACGACGGCCAGGTCGCCAATGCCCTGCGATCCGTCTATCAGCGCGCGGTTGACGAGGATATTCCCGCGGAAATGCTTGACCTTCTCAGCAAGCTCGACTGACTCTCCCTGATCGGCCGGACCGGGGGGAGCCGGAAACAAGCGGAGGGGACATGGCGCATCTGGTAAAATCCGGCCGGCGAGCGACGCTCTCCCCGAAGAATCGGCGTTCGATGTTCAGCGTCAGGTAAATGGACAGAATATCCCCACCGCCGCCGGCCGAAGGCATGCTTCCCCCGGCCGCTTCCTTCATTCAGAGATTGAACGCGGTTTCCCATTCCACCGGCGTCAAGATGTTCCTCATCCTGACGCTGGCCCTGCTGCCGCTGGGCCTGATCGCCCTGGTCGCCTCGCTTCAGGCGATCCGCACCACCGACCTGGAAAAGGAAGCGCTGCTGCGCGTGGCGGTGACGCAAAGTGCGCGCAAATTGTCCGCCGATCTCGCGTCCGACCGAACGGCGCTGATGCTGACGGCCAATGCCTTTGCGACATCCGGCCCCGATCCGGCGATGTGCGCGCGCCTTTCGGCCTTCCTGACCTCTCACGACCGTGGCGGCGGCCGCTACTATATCTACGACCGCTCGGGCCGGCGGCTTTGCGGTTCCACCCTGCCGGAACCGCCGGGCCTTCCCCGGTCGGAACGTTTCGGCGATGCCGCCGCGCAGTTGTTGACGGATTCGCCCTATCTCATCAGCCGGGCGAGGAGCGCCAACGGCGCGGTGGTCGCCATCGCTTATTATCCGCGCGGCTATCTGGAGGCGATGACCAACCCGGCGGGCACGTTGCAGAACCGGCAGATCACCTTGAATGAGGGCGGCCGCAGCCTGCTCATCACCCGGCCTGCCGGCCTTTCGGGCGGGCATAGCACCACGCTTTCCGCCCGGCTCGACCCGCCTGACATCGTCCTCACCATGACGGTGCGCGATCCCCCGGTCACGATCGCGCGCATGTTGTCGCTGTTCCTGCCGCTGGTCATGTGGTTCGCCGCGGCAGCCATTGGCTGGTTCGTCGTCAACCGCCTTCTGATCCGGCCGCTGGTGCTGCTGCGCCGCACGGTGGCGGCCTATGAACCCGGTCAGGTGCTGGAACCGATGCGCCGTATCCGCACCCCGGCGCAGGAGATCGTGGCGCTGGGCGACACCTTCCGCGAAATCAGCGAAGATGTCGCCACCCATGAGGCGGAGATGGCGGAGGGCCTGGAAACCCAGCGAAAGCTGACGCGGGAGGTCCATCACCGGGTCAAGAACAATCTCCAGATCATTGCGAGCCTGATCAACCTGCACGCGCGATCCGCCCATGACGCCGAGGCGGTCGAGGCCTATGCGACGATCCAGCGGCGGGTCGATGCGCTGTCGGTCGTCCACCGCAACCATTATGCCGAGCTGGAGGAACATCGCGGCGTCGGCGTGCGGTCGCTGATCAGCGAACTGTCGGCCAGCCTGCGCGGCACCGCCCCGGCCGAGGCGCGCCGCTTCGGCATTCAGATCGACAGCGACAATCTGCACATCAGCCAGGACGTCGCGGTGCCCATCGCCTTCCTGCTGACCGAGCTGGTGGAACTTGCCATGCTGTCCAATCCGCGCACGGCGATGCGGATCTCCGTGCAACTGGAACCGGGCCGCACCGACCGGGCGGTGCTCCACATCCTCTCGCCGGCGCTGCGCGGATCGCCGGACATGACCGCCCGGCTGGAGGAGCGCTACGGACGGGTGCTCACCGGCCTGTCACGCCAGTTGCGCGCACCGCTGGACCATGATCCGGAGACGGGCGACTATGCGATCGTCATTACGGTGCTGGAGTAGGCGTTCGGGGAGCTTGCCCCCTCAGGCCCGCTGATAATCCCGCCGGAAATCCGCTGCGAAGCCTTGAAAGCGCCCGATGGCGATGCTGTCCCGAATCCCCTGCATCAGCGCCTGGTAGAAATGGATATTATGCTGCGTCATCAGCATCGCGCCCAGCATCTCGCCGGCCTTGACCAGATGGTGCAGATAGGCGCGGCTCCAGGTCGTGCAGACCAGGCAACCGCAGCGCGGATCGAGCGGCCCCTTGTCCTCCGCAAAGCGCGCATTGCGGATGTTGAGCGGCCCGGCCCAGGTGAAGGCCTGACCGTTGCGCCCGCTGCGGGTGGGCAATACGCAGTCGAACATGTCGATCCCCCGTTCCACCGCGCCGACAATGTCGTCCGGCTTGCCCACTCCCATCAGGTAGCGCGGCTTGTCGGCCGGCAGCATGCCGGGCGCGAAATCGAGCGTGGCGAACATCGCCTCCTGCCCCTCGCCCACGGCCAGCCCGCCGACGGCATAGCCGTCGAAGCCGATGTCGATCAGCTTTTCCGCCGAAATCCGCCGCAGACCCTCGTCCAGCGATCCCTGCTGGATACCGAACAGCGCCGCCCGCTCCGCATGTTCCGCCCCTGCATCGAACCCGTCTCTTGAGCGTTTCGCCCAGCGCATGGAACGCTCCATGGACTTCGCCGCCTCGTCATGGGTGCAGCCGTTCCTGGTGCACTCGTCGAAAGCCATGACGATGTCGCTGTCCAGCAACCGCTGGATCTCCATCGAACGCTCGGGCGTCAGCATATGCCTGGAGCCGTCGATATGGCTGGAAAAGGCGACCCCCTCCTCGCTCATCTTTGTCAGCGCGCTGAGGCTCATCACCTGATAACCGCCGCTATCGGTCAGGATCGGCCTGTCCCAGCCCATGAAGGCGTGCAGGCCGCCCAGTCGCGCGACGCGCTCCGCCCCCGGACGAAGCATCAGATGATAGGTGTTGCCAAGAATGATGTCTGCGCCGGCTGCACGCACTTCGGCCGGACGCATCGCCTTCACCGTGGCGGCGGTGCCGACCGGCATGAAGGCAGGCGTGCGAATCTCGCCCCGGCGCATCTGGATGGCGCCCGTGCGGGCCTTGCCGTCGGTCGCGGCGATCGAAAAGGAGAAGCGGGGATTTGTCACAGCGCGCGCTGTACGGTCGAAAGAGGCGCCAGACAAGGCCGCAAAGCCGCGCTTCAGCCCTTCTTGCGCAGCCCATCAAGCGCAACGATCGCGTCGACATCGAACCCTTCGACCCGGCGGTAATTGCCGATGAAACAAAGACAATCCGCAGCCAGGCTGAGCTGCCATGACTCACCTTGCAGGTCGTGCAGCAGCAGGGTCACAAGCTGCCTGTCGGTTCGGGGCGTGTTCATGACGATGATCGTAATTAATAAAGGTTAACAAAGGCCTGCGCCCGATTTGCGACAAGTTTTCAAAGAAGCTATTTGTTGCATAAATACAACAAAACTCTGCGATTGGCCGGTTTTTAGGCGACATCCCTGCAACAGTTGCTATTAAAAATGGTTAATTCCGGGGCAATGGCTTTCGGCGCGATTGCATAAGCGCGGCAACCCTGTTCTGCTTAACATCTGTTGCAGTTTGGGGGCTCAGATGGTTGATTCCGGACGATTTAATTCCGGCCGTGAACATATGGACGATCTGACTCCCGCCCCTCTTTCGGCGGAGGAGGATGTCGTGGCTGCCGTTACGGAAAGCATGGCCTCGACGCCGGACGTCGGCACCTCGACCATGTTCGACCTCGGCCAGATCGACATAAGCTGGGAGGCGGATGCCGCTACGCTCTGGGCATTCATGACGCCATCGAATCGACCGAATTTCAGCCCCGCCATGTTGCGTGACGTCCGCTATTGGTATGTGGAGACCAAGCGACTGTTCGATGCGGGCAAGCTGCCGGTCAAATATATGGTGGCCGGATCGCGTTTTCCCGGCGTTTTCAACCTGGGTGGCGATCTGGAACTGTTCGCCGGCTGCATCGAGCGTGGCGACCTGCCCGGTCTTGTCGACTATGGCCATGCCTGTATCGACGTGGTTCATCGCACCTGGCGCAATGGCGACCTTCCCGTGATTTCCATTGCGCTGGCACAGGGCGATGCGTTGGGTGGCGGCTTCGAAGCCTTGCTTTGCTTCGATGTCGTGATTGCCGAACGCAGTGCGCGTTTCGGTCTGCCCGAAATGCTGTTCGGCCTTTTCCCCGGCATGGGGGCTTATTCCATCCTCGCGCGCAAGCTGGGTCGGCTGGCGGCCGAACGGATGATCCTGTCCGGCAAGGTCTATACCGCGCAGGAGATGCACGACATGGGCATTATCCACACGCTGGTGGAGGATGGCGATGGTGAGCAGGCCGTCCGGGACTATATCGCGGCCAGCCTGCCCCATCATGCCGGTCATGTCGGGGTGTTCCAGGCAGGTCGACGCGTCGATCCGCTGGAGTATGAGGAACTGAAGGACATCGTCGAGAATTGGGCGGCCACTGCACTCAAGCTCGATCTGAAGGACGTGCGGATGATGCGCCGCTTGGCCTCGGCCCAAACCCGTCTGCATAGATAGGATCAGGCGCGCCGCCGGTCCTGGAGCATGGCGACGCTGCCGCTATCGTCATCCATCTGCCGCATCATCTCCAACACCTGCACCGCGGGGACTGGCCGGCTAAGCACGAAACCCTGCACATTGGTGAAGCCCATTTCGCGGGCGCAACGCAGTTGATCGTCGGTTTCAATCCCCTCCGCCACGGTTTCGACATCCAGGGCGTGGGCCAGATAGGCGACCGACTGGGCAATCGCCCTGTGGCGTGAATTCTCCTCGACGCCACGCATGAAGCTCTGGTCGACCTTGATCGTGTCGAAGGCATAGTCGCGCAGATAACCCAGCGAGGAATAGCCGGTCCCGAAATCGTCCAGCGCCAGCCGCAGGCCGATCCGCTGGAGATCGGACAGGATCAGGTTGGTCCGGCCGCTATCCTCCAGGAAGATCGACTCGGTCACCTCCAGTTCCAGCCGACGCGCCCTCAGTCCCGATTGCATCAGCGCCGCGATGACCGCGCGGGGCAGGCTGTCGCTCTTGATCAACACCGGGGAGATATTGACCGCGACGCGGACATTCTCATCCCATTCCATCGCATCCTGGCAGGCCTGCTCCAGCGCCCAGGCCGTGATCGGTTCGATCATCGAGCAGCTCTCCGCGATGGGGATGAACTCCGCGGGGGAAATGCGGCCGAGCGTCGGATGATCCCATCGCATCAGGGCCTCGCAAATCGTGATCTTGCCGGTTTTCGTGTCGAAGATCGGCTGGTAGTGCAGCACCAACTCATTATTCGCCATGGCGCCGCGCAGGCCCATTTCCAGATCGTAGGTGCGGTTCTGCCGCTCCTTCATAGACCAGGCGAATTGCGCATGGCGGTTTCGGCCCGCATGCTTAGCCTGATACAGCGCCATGTCGGCATGCTGGAGCAGTTCGTCGCTGTCCTGTCCGTCCCCCGGCGCAACCGCGATCCCCATGGACGCGGTCACGCCGAGACTATAGCCGCCGACGTCGAAATCATGCGTGAATTCGGCCATTACATCGTCCGCGATCCGCTCCGCTTCGGCCCGGCTGGCGCCGGGGCAGATCAGCACGAACTCATCTCCTCCGAATCGCGCGACATGGCCGCGCCCATCCAGCGCGCGAGACAGCCTTTCAGCGACCCTGCATAGAAGCTGGTCGCCGATCATATGTCCCAGGGAGTCGTTGATTTCCTTGAAGCGGTCCAGATCCATCCAGAACACCGCCATCGGATCCTGATCGGATCGTCGTCCATCGAACATCTCGCGCAGCCGCATCTGCATCGCCATGCGGTTTTCGACACCCGTCAGGCTGTCGAAGCGGGCCAAACGCTCGAACTTGGTGGCGAGCTGCGACTTTTCATATTTGCCCTGCAATGCCTCCAGAACGATGCGATGCGTCGTCTTGGTAATGTCCGCCATGGCGAAGATCATCAGGAAGCAGAGAATTCCCAGAACCGTATAACTCAGCCCACCCGCGAGGACGAGGCCCAGCGAGGTAGGCAGCAGGGATAGACATGTCTGTCCCACCGCGACGTGAATGCGGCCAGCATTACGACCTGAAATACCGCCGGAATAGGACGCCACCAGGCAAACGGCCAATACGTGGAGCGTCGCGTCCTCCGAGAGCAGGAGAGTCGCGAAGGTCAATATTCCGAGGAGCGCGGCATAGGCCCAGGCGCCCAATTCATAAGCCAGTCCCCAAATCGGTTGGGTTACACCGCTCTGATGGGCAAGCTGCCGCTCGAAATAAACGGCCGAGATCGACCGGCTGAGCCCGACGAGACAGATCAGGACCGCAATCGCGGTGATGGCGGGCAGCCGCGCATGCCATGCGATCACCAGCCCCAGCGCGCCGCCGGCAACCGCACCGATCATCAGCGAGGCGGGAGAGGCATAAAGGGATTTGACGAGATTCGCCTGCACTTCAGCGCTTTGCTGGGTGTCCGGCGTCATGCGCCCTCGCAGGGATGCGAGCAAGTTTCGTTCAGGGCGTGACACGTCATCGCCACCATTGCCGAAACATGATTTCCATTTGGTAAATCGCGCCGTCCAAAAGAACTGGGAATTAGCGGATTGTTACGGAATCGACCGGCCATCGCGACCTATGCTGGCAAGGCAGGGCAAGAGGGGCTTGCTTTCCCCGGTCGTAGCCGGAAAATAGCGTCATCGTGTCATATCATCCTCTGCATCGCCCGGTCTGGAACGCCCTCAACAGCGGCTGGAAGCCCTTGGCCGAAGGGGATGCGCTCGCGCTGCGGATCGATCCTCGCTATGGGCCCTTTGCCGCTGCGGCGGACGGCAGTCCGGCGGCTCGATCGGCGCTGGCTGCGCTTGTGCCCGAACAGGGGGAGCTGTGGATCGTCGAACCCGATGCGCAAACGCCGCCGGCCGGCACGCGCCTGGTCCGCGAAGCGATGCTTGCGCAGATGATGGCGGAGGAGATTCCGGGCGATGCGCCGTCCTTGGAACCCGTCGTGCTGACAGATGATGATGCGACGGAAATGCGTGCTCTTGCATTGATGACGAAGCCTGGCCCCTTCCTGCCGCTGACCCATCGGCTCGGTCGCTTCATCGGCATCAAGGAGCGGGGCAGGCTGATCGCCATGGCGGGAGAGCGGATGCGCATGCCGGGCTTTGCCGAGGTCAGCGGTGTCTGCACTCATCCTGACCATCGCGGGCGGGGCTATGCGAAGGGCCTGATGCAGATCGTTGCCAGGGCCATGCTGGAACGCGGAGAAATGCCGTTCCTGCATGCCTATGCCGCACATGAGGCGACGGTGGCGCTCTACGAAACGCTCGGCTTTCGGATAAGGGCGCGGATGCACATGATGGTGGTCGCCCGGATCTGAGCCATCTCGCTGCGGAGCCTGCCCGAGGGCTCGCCCGCCCAGAATATGCGGGGATTCAGCCCATGGCGGGCTGCAAATGGCGGCTTTCTGCGCCTCCGGTGCTCACATATTGAAGTACGCTGCGTCGGAGCGAGTCGCGCGCCTCGTTCGAGTGCCTTCGCAGGAGCATGATGCGGCCTGGGGCGAACATCAAAACTCTGTCGTGAAGCCCCTACTCAAGCTTACGCAACAGCGTTGCCCGTCGGTTCCGGCCAGACACTCAGCCGATATGCGTCAACCGCTCCAGCGTGATCCAGCCTTCCACATAATTGGCATAATAGAGGCCGAACAGAACCGCCGACAGGACCGTCGCCCGAAGGGCAACGACGCCCGGACGAAAATTGCTGGGCGCGCTGTCCGCCTGCCCCGGCCGCAACGCCTCCCCCGTTTCATCGGGCGTGCGAATGCCGAAGGGCAGCACTATGAAGGCGCTGATCACCCAGAACAGCACGTAAATGGCAAAGATCGCATACCAGTTCATGCGCAAAGGGCTTAGGCGCGAATGAGCAGCACGTCCACCACCGGCTTCTTGCCCGTCCAGCGGGTGGCCGTGCGCCGTACCGCCAGCCTGACCCGTTCACGCAGCGCCTCTTCCTCCTGCGATCCCTTGGCGACAGCGCCCGCAGCCTCCTCGGCCGCCTCCTCCAGAAAGGCGGCCTTGTCCTCTTCCACCGGCACGCCCTGGGTGCGCAAGGCGGGGGAACCGATCACCCTGCCCTTGCCATCCAGCGCCACCGCGACGCTGATCTGGCCATGCAGCGCAACCTTGCGCCGCTCGTTCATCGTCGCTCCGTCAGCGGGCAGGATGACGTCGCCATCCAACACCAGCCGTCCCGTCGTTTCGTTGCCGATGACCTCCGGCCCGTTGGGCGCCAGCCGCAGCACATCGCCATTGGACTGCACCACCGCATAGGGAACGCCGCTCGCCAGACCCAGCCGCGCCTGCTCGGCCATATGCCGCCGCTCGCCATGGACCGGCAGCAGGATTTGCGGCCGTACCCAGCGATACATGGCTTCCAGTTCGGGACGACCCGGATGGCCGGAAACATGCACCTCCGCCTGACGATCCGTCACCATCAGCACGCCCTTGGCCGCCAGCGCGTTCTGGATGCGGCCGATGGCGATCTCATTGCCCGGAATCTGCTTCGAGGAGAAGACGACCAGATCGCCCTCGTCCAACTTGATGGGGTGGCTGTCGAAGGCGATGCGCGACAGGGCGGCCCGCGCCTCCCCCTGCCCGCCAGTGGCGATGATCATCACCTCATTATGCGGCAAGGCCATCGCATCGTCCCAATCGACGGTCGGCGGGAAATCCCTGAGATAACCTGCCGTCCGCGCCGTCGAGATGATCCGGTCGAGCGACCGCCCCGCCACGCAGAGCTTGCGCCCCATGGCATTGGCAACCTCCCCCAGGGTCTGCAACCGCGCGGCATTGGACGCGAAGGTCGTGACCAGCACGCGCCCTTTAGCGCCCTCGATGGTCTGCATAAGCCCCACGCGCACATCGCCTTCGGAGCCGCTGGCTTCGGGATTGAAGACGTTGGTGCTGTCGCACACCAGCGCCAGCACCCCCTCGTCGCCAATGGCCGCCAGTTCCTCGGGCGTGGAGGGCTGGCCCAGCAGCGGCGTTTCGTCCAGCTTCCAGTCGCCGGTATGGAAGATTTTGCCATAGGGCGTGTCGATCAGCACCGCATTGCCTTCGGGAATCGAATGCGCCAGCGGCACATAGCGGAAGCCGAAGGGCCCCAGGGCGAAGCTGCCCTCATTGTCGATCACGTTGAGCTCGACATCCTGGGTCAGCCCCTCTTCCTCCAGCTTCAGCCGGATCAGCCCCGCAGTGAAGGGCGTCGCATAGAGCGGCACGCCCAGATCGGCCGCGAGATAGGGAATGGCGCCGATATGGTCCTCATGTCCGTGGGTCAGCACGATGCCCAGCAGATCGTCCTTGCGATCCTCGATGAAGCTCAGGTCCGGCAGCACCAGCTCCACGCCGGGATAGGCGGGATCGGCAAAGGTCAGGCCCAAGTCGACCATCACCCATTTGCCCTGGGAACCGTAGAGATTGACATTCATGCCGATCTCCCCCGAGCCGCCAAGGGCCAGGAAGATCAGCTCATTTCCGGGTATCATTCTGTTTTCAAACTCCGTTCATACAGCAATGCGAGGCCCTGGATCGTGAGATCGGGCGCGATCGCATCGAAAATATCGCTATTGTCGTCGAAGAGGACCGCCAGGCCCCCCGTTGCAATCACCTTGGCGGGACGGCCGATTTCCGCACGTATGCGGGCGACCAGCCCCTCCATCATCGCCACATAACCCCAGAAGACGCCGATATGCATCTGCGCTTCGGTGGTGCGGCCGATAACCGACCGGTTCTCCGGCGGCGCGATCGCGATCTTGGGCAGCTTCGCCGCCGCCGCGACCAGCGCATCCAGCGACAGGTTGATGCCCGGCGCGATGATGCCGCCCTTGTAAGCGCCGTGATAGTCGATGACGTCGAAGGTCGTCGCCGTGCCGAAATCGATGACGATCAAATCCTCGCGGTAGAGATGGTGCGCGCCGATGGCGTTTACAACCCGGTCCGCCCCGACCGAGGCCGGTTCGGCCACGTCGAGTTCGATGCCCCACTCCACCGGCGCCTGACCGGCGATGAGCGCGGTCGTCCTGAAATATTTATCGGCCAGCACCTGAAGATTGTGCAGGGCGCGCGGCACGACGGTCGCGATGATGACCGCCTCCACATCGGCAATCTTATAGCCCTCCAGCATCAGGAGCTGGTTCAGCCATACCGCATATTCGTCGGCGGTGCGCCGCGGATCGGTCGCGATCCGCCAGCGGGCGCGAATCTCCCGCCCTTCGAGCAGCGCAAAAACCACATTGGTGTTACCCGCGTCGATCGCGAGAAGCATGGCCGATCCCCGATGTCAGATGAGAAGGATGTCGCCGGCATGAATGGCACGGCTCTCGCCATTCGCCAAGCGCAGGATCAGCATCCCATGGCGGTCGAGCGTGTCGAATGTGCCTTCCACCGTCTCGCCATCGGGCTGCACCACGCGCATCGGCGTGCCGGCAGGATGGGCGTTGAGCAGCCAATGCGTCCGCACCGGCTCCAGCCCCTGCGCACGCCAGATCGCCAGCCAATGGGCGAACAATTCCGCAAGCCGCACCTGCAGAGCAGCCGCGTCGGCCTCTGGCGCGCCCTGCGAGAAGAGGCTCGTCACCGGCCGGTCGAGCCCGGTCGGATGCCCGGTCACATTGACGCCGATCCCCGCAACAATGGCATCGCCGGCCCGCTCCAGCAGGATGCCGGCGATCTTCGCGCCGTCCACCAGCACGTCATTGGGCCATTTGATCCGCGCCCGCCCCTTGCAAAGCGGCGCCACCAGCGCATGCACGGCGTTGCCCGCGACCAGCGCCAGCGTATGCGGCAACGGATCGCCCCCCCGCAACCGGATCAGCGTCGAACAATAGAGATTGCCGTCGGGACTTTCCCAGCTGCGCCCCATGCGCCCGCGTCCGCCGGTCTGCCGCCCCGCGCGCAACCAGCAGCCTTCAGAAACGCCTTGCTCCACCAACGCCAGCATGTCGGCATTGGTGGAGCCAGTCTCCTCGACGAAGCGAAGCTCGGTCAGAACAGCGACGCCGCGGCCGCCGCGCTCGCCTTGTCGAGGACGGGATTGAGGAAATAGCCGAAGACGATCACCACGGCGCAGGCCGTCAGGATGATATTCTCAACCGCACCGCCGCGCGCTTCATAGGGCGCCGCCGGCTCGTCGAAATACATCGTCTTGATGATCTTCAGATAATAGAAGGCGCCGATCACCGACATGGCGATACCGAAGGCCGCCAGCGCCGTCAGGCCCGCCGCGACGGCCGCGTCGAACACCAGGAACTTCGCCCAGAAGCCGAAGAGCGGCGGAATGCCGGCCATGGAGAACATGAAGATCGCCAGCGCCGCCGCCAGACCCTGGCGCGAGCGCGAGAGGCCCGCAAGGCTGGCGATGGTCTCGACCGGACGCCCCTCCGCATCGCGCATCTGCAGGATGCAGGCGAAACCGCCGATGGTCATGACGACATAGATCGCCATGTAGCTCATCGTCGCCGCCGCGCCCGCGGGCGTGCCGGTGGCAAGGCCGATCAACGCGAAGCCGACATTGTTGATCGACGAATAGGCCATCAGCCGCTTGATGTTGGTCTGGCCGATGGCCGCCACCGCACCGAAGAGGATCGAGGCGAGCGCAACGAAGATCACGACCTGCTGCCAGTCGAGGCCCGCCGGCCCCAGCGCCTCTATCGCGACGCGGACGGTAAGGCCGATGGCCGCCACCTTGGGCGCGCTGGCGAAGAAAGTCGTGACCGGGGTGGGCGCTCCTTCATAGACGTCCGGCGTCCACATGTGGAACGGCACGGCGCTGATCTTGAAGGCGAGGCCGGCAAGCACGAACACCAGGCCGAAAAGCTCGCCCTTCGACACACCGTCGCTCAGCGCGACCGCGATGCCGTCGAAGCTGGTGCCGCCGGTAAAGCCGTAGAGAAGCGCCGAACCATAGAGCAGGATGCCGCTCGCCAGCGAACCCAGGACGAAATATTTAAGGCCCGCTTCGGACGACCGCTCGTCCTGCCGCATGAAGCTCGCCAGCACATAGGCGGCAAGGCTCTGCATTTCGAGGCCGACATAGAGCGTCAGCAGGTCGCCCGCCGACACCATCATGCCCATGCCGATCGAGGAGAAGAGGATCAGCACCGGATATTCGGCCCGCAGCGCGCCACCCACCAGGAAATAGCGCGGCGCAAGCAGGATGGCCGCCGCCGCCGCGCCATAAATCAGCGCCTTGGCGAAGACGGAGAAGGCATCGGCGCGCACCAGCCCGTCAAAGGCATCGGGCCCATGCGCCAGCGAAGTGGACAGCGCCAGGCCTGCGATAGCCAGCGTCAGCACCGACAGCCAGTTCACCAGCCGCGCCGTCGCATCGCCGCCATAAGCTGCGATCAGCATCAGGATCAGGCCGCCGGCCGTCAGGATCAGTTCCGGCAGGACCGCCAGAAGGGAAGCGGAATCAATCATCAGTGCGCCTCCCCGTGCGCAGGGGCTTCTTCATGATGGGCAGCCTCGGCAGCCGGAACGGCCGCCCCCATCTTGATCTGGGAATCGCCCGCCGGCCTGGCGGAGGCGACGCGCGCTTCGAGCGCGCGGATATCGGAACGCATGGGCGCCAGGAAGCTCTCCGGATAGACGCCCATCCACAGCACCGCCGCCGCGATCGGCGCCAGCAGCCAGATTTCGCGCGCGGACAGGTCCGGCATCGCGGCCGCATCGGCATTCTTCTGCTCGCCATAGGCGATCCGGCGGTAGAGATAGAGCATATAGGCCGCACCCAGGATGATGCCGGTGGTGCAGACCAGCGCCACCCAGCTCGACGCCTGGTAGATGCCCATCAGCGACAGGAATTCACCGACGAAGTTGCTGGTGCCCGGCAGGCCGACCGACGCCATGGTGAACAGCAGGAACAGCACCGCATATTTCGGCATGTTGATGCTGAGGCCGCCATAACGGCTGATCTCGCGGGTATGGAGCCGATCATAAATGACGCCGACGCAGAGGAAGAGAGCGCCCGACACCAGGCCATGGCCCAGCATCACCATCATCGCGCCTTCGATGCCCGCCTGGTTGAAGGCGAACAGGCCGACGGTGACGATGGCCATGTGCGCCACTGATGAATAGGCGATCAGCTTCTTCATGTCCGACTGAACCAGCGCGACGAGGCTGGTATAGACCACCGCGACCATCGACAGGCCCCAGACCAGCGGCGCCAGTTGCGCGGAAGCCTCCGGGAACATCGGCAGCGAGAAGCGGATGAAGCCGTAACCGCCCATCTTCAGCAACACGCCCGCCAGGATGACCGAACCGGCGGTCGGCGCCTGAACGTGCGCGTCGGGAAGCCAGGTGTGGACCGGCCACATCGGCATCTTGACGGCAAAGCTGGCGAAGAAGGCGAGCCACAGCCATGTCTGGATATGCGGATCGAAATGATAGGCCATCAGCGTCGGGATGTCGGTCGTGCCCGCTTCATGCACCATCCACATCATCGCGATCAGCATCAGCACCGAGCCGAGCAGCGTGTAGAGGAAGAATTTATACGAAGCGTAGATGCGATCCGCGCCGCCCCAGATGCCGATGATCAGGTACATCGGGATCAGGCCGGCTTCGAACATGATGTAGAAGAGATAGAGATCCTGCGCCGTGAAGACGCCGATCATCAGCACCTCCATGAACAGGAAGGCCGCCATATATTCCGGCACGCGCTTCTCGATCGCGATCCAGCTCGCGCCGATGCAGATCGGCATCAGGAATACGGTGAGCGCGATCAGCAGCAGCGCGATGCCGTCGATCCCGAGCGCCCAGGCGAAACGGCCGAAGATCGGCGCATATTCCTGGAACTGCCATTGGGCAGCGGTCCCCGACTGGTCGAAATTCATCCAGAGGATGACGCCCAGCACGAGATCGACCAGCGTTGCGACCAACGCGATCCAGCGGGCCTGATTGGCGCCTGCGAACAGACAGGCGATGGCCCCCGCCATCGGCACTGCCATCATCAGGGAAAGGATGGGGAAGCCGCTCATTATCGTGTCATCGCCCAGGTTGCAGCCGCGGCGAGGCCGATCAGCATCACCAGCGCGTAAGTGTAGAGGTAGCCGGACTGAAGCCGACGGGTGACTTTGTTGCCCTGCACGACCAGCGCAGCCAGACCGTTAGGCCCGAAGCGGTCGATCAAGCCCACGTCACCGAACTTCCAGAAGAAGCGGCCGATGGCGAAGGCAGGCTTGACGAAGATGAAATGATACAGCTCGTCGAAATACCATTTGTTGAGCAGGAACTGGTACAGCACGCCGAAGGTGGCGACGAAGCGCTGCGGCCAGTCGGTGTGCTTGATATAGGCCAGCCAGGCTATGACCAAGCCGGTCAGCATCACCGTGAACGGTCCGAACTTGACCCAGGTCGGCACTTCATGCGCGGCGTGCATCAGATGGCTGTCGAACGCCAGCGCGCCCTTCCAGAACTCGATGCCGCCTTCCGGGCCGATGAACTGGTCATGGAAGAGGAAGCCGGCAAACACCGCACCCAGGCTCAGCACCACCAGCGGGATCAGCATCACCCAGCCGCTTTCATGCGGATGATAGCCGCCGGTGCCGGTCGGCAGGGCATGGGCATCGGCTTCATGCCCGTGCGGATCGTGACCCGCATGCTCCTGCGCCGGTGCGTTGTCGTCCTCCACGCCATGACCGTGGGTGGCATGTTCGTCATGACCATGGCCATGTGCGTCGTGGACGGCATGCTGGATATGCTCCGATGCGGCCCAGCGGGGCTTGCCGAAGAAGGTCAGGAACACGAGGCGCCAGCTGTAGAAGCTGGTGAGCAGCGCCGCAAATACGCCGACCAGATAGGCGCCGACGCCCGCACCGCCAGACGCATAGGCCGCTTCGAGAATGCCGTCCTTCGAATAGAAGCCTGCAAAGCCATAGCCGACCAGCGGAATGCCGACGCCGGTGATCGCCAGCGTGCCCAGCGTCATCGTCCAGAAGGTGATCGGAATCTCCTTCCGCAGCGCGCCATAGTAGCGCATGTCCTGTTCATGGTGCATCGCGTGGATGACCGAACCCGCGCCCAGGAACAGCAGCGCCTTGAAGAAGGCGTGGGTGAAGAGGTGGAACATCGCCGCGCCATAAGCGCCGACGCCCGCCGCGAAGAACATGTAGCCGAGCTGCGAACAGGTCGAATAGGCGATGACGCGCTTGATGTCGTTCTGCACCGTGCCCACGGTCGCCGCGAAAAGGCAGGTGGCCGCGCCGATGAAGGTCACGAAGCCAAGCGCCGTCGGCGAGGTTTCGAACATCGGGGACAGGCGGCACACCATGAACACACCGGCGGTCACCATGGTCGCCGCGTGGATCAGCGCCGACACCGGAGTCGGGCCCTCCATCGCGTCCGGCAGCCAGGTGTGGAGGCCAAGCTGCGCCGACTTGCCCATCGCGCCGATGAACAGCAGCAGGCAGAGCACGGTCATGGTGTCGAAACGATGGCCGAGAAAGCCGATGGTCGAACCGGCCATTGAAGGCGCGGCCGCCAGGATTTCGGGGATGGAGATGGTGTTGAACACCAGATAGGTGCCGAAAATGCCCATCATGAAACCAAGGTCGCCGACACGATTGACGACGAAGGCCTTGATCGCGGCGGCGTTTGCGCTCGGCTTCCGGAACCAGAAGCCGATCAGCAGATAGGAGGCGAGCCCCACGCCTTCCCAGCCGAAGAACATCTGCAGCAGGTTGTTCGCCGTCACGAGCATCAGCATCGCGAAGGTGAAGAGCGACAGATAGGCGAAGAAGCGCGGCTGGTCCGGCTCCTCCTCCATATAGCCCCAGCTATAGAGATGGACGAGGCTGGACACGCTGGTGATGACCACCAGCATGACCGCCGTCATGGTGTCGACGCGCAGCGCCCATTGCGCATCGAAACTGCCCGACTGGATCCAGGTGAAGGCCGGGACCACATAGGGTTCGGCATGGCCGGTCAGGAAGCTGATGAAGATCGGCCAGCTCATCGCACAGGATGCGAACAGCGCGCCGGTGGTGACGATCTTCGCGGGCAGCTTGCCAAGGGCCTTGTTGCCAAGACCGGCGATGGCAGCAGCCAGCAACGGGAGAAGGACGATAAGCTGGATCATCGAGCTTTAGCCCTTCATCCGGTTGACATCGTCGACGGCGATGGTGCCGCGACCGCGGAAGTAGATGACGAGGATGGCAAGGCCGATGGCCGCCTCACCCGCCGCGACGGTCAGCACGAACATGCTGAACACCTGTCCCACCAGATCGCCCAGGAAGGCGCTGAAGGCGACAAGGTTGATGTTCACGCTGAGCAGGATCAGCTCGATCGCCATCAGGATGATGATGACGTTCTTGCGATTGATGAAGATGCCCAGCACGCCCATCACGAAGAGGATCGCGCTGACCACCATATAATGCTGAAGGCCGATCACAGCTCCACCCCCTGCCCGACGGGCTGATTGACGTTGCGCACCGCGTCTTCGGGACGGCGGCGGTTCTGGCGGGCGATGTTCTGGCCGCGCACGCCGCCACGGGCGCGATGGGTCAGCACGATGGCGCCGATCATCGCGACCAGCAGGACGATGCCCGCCGCTTCGAACAGGAAGATGTAGCGGGTGTAGAGCAGCGCGCCGATCGCCTGGATATTGCTGAGTTCCGGGTTCACCGGAGCCGCGCGCTGCGCCAGTTCTATGGGGCCCGCGCTCCAAAGGCCGATGCCCAGCACGATCTCCGCCAGCAGCACCAGCGCAATCAGCAGCCCGAAGGGGAGGTAATCGACGAAACCGGCGCGCAGTTCGGCGAAATCGATGTCGAGCATCATCACGACGAACAGGAACAGCACGGCAACGGCGCCGACATAGACGATGACAAGGAGCATCGCGATGAATTCGGCGCCCAGCAGGACCATCAGCCCCGCCGCGTTGAAAAAGGCAAGGATCAGCCACAGCACCGAATGAACCGGATTGCGCGACAGGATCGTAAGCGCGCCGCTGCACACCACGATCGCGGCGAACAGGTAAAAGGCAAGCACGTGAATCACAGGATCATGTTCCCCTTCGGCGGCTGCGGCTTAACGGTAGGGCGCATCGGCGGCAAGGTTCGCGGCAATCGCCCGCTCCCACTTGTCCCCATTTTCAAGGAGCTTGGCCTTGTCGTAGATCAGCTCCTCGCGCGTTTCGGTGGAGAACTCGAAATTCGGGCCCTCGACGATGGCGTCCACCGGGCACGCTTCCTGGCAGAAGCCGCAATAGATGCACTTCGTCATGTCGATGTCGTAGCGCGTCGTGCGGCGGCTGCCGTCATCGCGCGGCTGCGCTTCGATGGTGATCGCCTGGGCGGGGCAGATCGCCTCGCACAGTTTGCACGCGATGCAGCGTTCTTCCCCATTGGGATAGCGGCGCAACGCATGCTCCCCCCGGAACCGCGGCGAAATCGGGTTCTTCTCATAGGGGTAGTTGATCGTCGCCTTGGGCTTGAAGAAATATTTCAAGGTCAGGGCGTGCGCCTTCACAAACTCCCAGAGGGTGAAGGATTTGACATAATAGCCGAGGCTCATTGAGCGCCTCCGTAACGCGTGAACATGAGGAAGCCCGACACCAGGAAGACGAACAGCAGCGAGGTCGGCAGGAATATCTTCCAGCCCAGCCGCATAAGCTGGTCATAGCGGTAGCGGGGCACCGTCGCCTTCACCCAGGAGAAGACGAAGAAGAAGAAGAATATCTTGGCGAACAGCCAGATGATGCCGGGCACATAATAAAGCGGCGCCCAGTCGATCGGTGGCAGATAGCCGCCCCAGAACAGGATGGCGTTCAGGGCGCACATCAGGATCACGTTCGCATATTCGCCTAGCCAGAACAGCGCGAAGGCCATGGACGAATATTCGGTCTGATATCCCGCGACCAGTTCCGATTCCGCTTCGGTCAGGTCGAAGGGCGCACGCGCCGTTTCCGCCATGGCCGAGATCAGGAACATGATCGCCATCGGGAAGAGCAGCGGGTTGAAGCCGTTGCCGTTCAGGAAGCCATAATAGCCCTTCTGGCTCTCGACGATGGCCGAGATGTTGAAGCTGCCGGCCCAAAGCACGACGGTGATCAGGATGAAGCCGATGGAGACTTCATAGCTGATCATCTGCGCGCTGGCGCGGATCGCCGAATAGAAGGGATATTTGGAGTTGGACGCCCAGCCCGACAGCACCACGCCATAGACGCCGAGGGACGAGATGGCGAGGATGTAGAGCAGGCCGACATTGATGTTGGCCAGCACCACGCCCACCTGGAACGGAATCACCGCCCAGGCCATCAGAGCGACGGTGAAGGTGATGATCGGGGCGATCAGGAAAAGCGTGCGGTTGGCCGCCGAAGGGATGATGGTTTCCTGCAGGAAAACCTTGGCGCCGTCCGCGAAGGACTGGAGCAGACCGAAGGGACCGACGACGTTCGGGCCGCGGCGCAGCGCCATCGCCGCCCAGATCTTGCGGTCGGCGTAGATGATCATCGCCACCGCCAGCATCAGCGGCAGGGCAATCACCAGAATGCCGATGATCGTCGAAAGCAGCCAGGCGCCCTCGAACGGCAGGCCGAGATTTTGGAAGAAAGCGGTCACTCTGCGGCCTCCGCATACGTCTCGCCGTGGATCAGTTCGGCCGAACATTGCTGCATCGTCGGACTGGCGCGGCAGATGGCGTTGGTCAGGTAGAAATCCTTGATCGGAGAGCCGAACTCACCGCGGGCGCCGGTCGGCAGCGACGGAACGGACCAGCCATAATCGGCCAGACCCTCAACGCCCAGCGCCGGAACCGCCCTGGCCATTTCGGCGCGAAGCTGCTCGAAGCTGTCGAAGGGGAGCGTCGCGCCCAGCACTTCCGACAGAGCGCGCAGGATCGACCAATCCTCGCGGGCGTCGCCCGGCGCGAATACGGCCTTTTCCCCGCGCTGCACCCGGCCTTCCAGATTAACGTAGGTGCCGGCCTTCTCGGCATAGCTAGCGCCCGGCAGGATCACGTCCGCCGCATGCGCGCCCTTGTCGCCATGGTGGCCGACATAGACCTTGAAGCTGTCCTGGAAAGCCGAATAATCGACCTCGTCCGCGCCCAGCGAGAAGAGCAGCTTGGGCTTCGCCGCAGCCACCGCCTTGATGCCGCCCTGCGCCGCATAGCCGAGCATCAGCCCGCCCATGCGCGCCGCCGCGAAATGCAGGACATTATAGCCGTTCCAGCCTTCTTTCACGAGGCCCAGCGTCTCGACCAGCGCCAGCGTATCGCCATGGGCGCCGTCCTTCGCCAGCACGCCGCCGCCGACGATCATCGCCGGACGCGCGGCCTTGCCGAAGGCTTCCACCACCGCTTCGGGCAGACGGCCAAGCAGCGAGGCGTCATTGCCCAGCCACTCGACCTTGTAGGTGAGGTCGACCTGCGGACCGAGCGCAAAGACCTTCGCGCCCTTCTTGATCGCCTTGCGGATGCGGGTGTTCACCAGCGGCGCTTCCCAGCGCAGATTGGTGCCCACCAGCAGGATCACGTCAGCGGTTTCAAGACCGTTGAGCGTGGTGTTGAAGTTGACCGCGCTCAGGCTCGACACGTCATAGGCGAGCCCGGTCTGACGGCCTTCGAGCAGCGAGCCACCCAGCTTCTCGACCAGCGCCTTGCCCGCGAACATCGTCTCGCAATCGAGCAGATCACCGGCCAGCGCAGCCACCGATCCGCCATGCTTGACGGCGGCAATCGCCGCGAACGCCTCGTTCCAGGTTGCCGGAACCAGCTTGCCGTCCTTGCGGACATAGGGCTTGTCGAGCCGCTTGCGGACCAGACCGTCGACATTGTGCCGGGTCTTGTCGCTGGCCCATTCCTCGTTCACGTCGTCATTGATGCGCGGCACGGCGCGCAGCACCTGACGGCCGCGGCTGTCGAGGCGAATGTTGGTGCCGACCGCGTCCATCACGTCGATCGCGTGAGTCTTCTTGAGTTCCCAGGGACGCGCTTCGAACGCATAAGGCTTGGACGTCAGCGCGCCGACCGGGCAGAGGTCGACCACATTGCCCGACAGCTCGCTCTTGGCGGCATGTTCGAGATAGGTGGTGATCTGCATGTTCTCGCCGCGATAGATGGCGCCGATTTCCGGCACGCCCGCGACTTCCTCGGCAAAGCGCACGCAGCGGGTGCACTGGATGCAGCGGGTCATGACCGTCTTGACGATCGGACCCATATATTTCTCGGTGACGGCGCGCTTATTCTCGTCGAAGCGGCTGCTGCCCTTGCCATAGGCGACCGACTGGTCCTGAAGGTCGCATTCGCCGCCCTGGTCGCAGATCGGGCAGTCGAGCGGGTGGTTGATGAGCAGGAACTCCATCACCCCTTCGCGCGCCTTCTTGACCATCTCGGTCTGGGTGAAGATTTCCTGATTCTCCGCGGCCGGCAGCGCACAGGAAGCCTGCGGCTTGGGCGGTCCGGGCTTCACCTCGACCAGGCACATGCGGCAATTGCCGGCAATGCTCAGCCGCTCATGATAGCAGAAACGGGGGATTTCCTTCCCCGCCAGTTCGCAGGCCTGGAGGACCGTGGCGCCCGCCGGGACTTCCAGTTCTACGCCGTCTACTTTGACCTTCGGCATGGTTACTCCGCTGCCTCCATGACCGGGGCGCTACCCTTGTTTTCGTTGATCCGGCGCTCGATTTCCGGACGGAAGTGCCGGATCAGGCCCTGGATCGGCCAGGCCGCCGCATCGCCAAGCGCGCAGATGGTGTGGCCTTCGACCTGCTTGGTCACCTGGAACAGCATGTCGATCTCGCTCTGGTCGGCGTCGCCGGTGCGCAGCCGCTCCATCACGCGCCACATCCAGCCGGTGCCTTCGCGGCAGGGCGTGCACTGGCCGCAGCTCTCATGCTTGTAGAAATAGGAGAGGCGCGAAATGGCGCGGACGATGTCGGTCGACTTGTCCATCACGATGACGGCGGCGGTGCCAAGGCCGGAGCCGAGCGCACGCAGCCCATCGAAATCCATGGGCGCGTCCATGATCTCCTTCGCCGGGACCAAAGGCACCGACGAACCGCCGGGTATGACCGCCAGCAGATTGTCCCAGCCGCCGCGAATGCCGCCGCAATGCCGGTCGATCAACTCCTTGAAGCTGATGCCCATCGATTCTTCGACGACGCAAGGCTTGTTCACATGGCCGCTGATCTGGAAGAGCTTCGTGCCCTTGTTGTTCTCCCGCCCGAAGCTGGAGAACCATTCGGCGCCACGGCGCAGGATGGTCGGCGCGACCGCGATGGATTCGACGTTGTTCACCGTGGTGGGGCAGCCATAAAGGCCCGCGCCCGCCGGGAAAGGCGGCTTCAGGCGCGGCTGGCCCTTCTTGCCCTCCAGGCTTTCGATCTGGGCGGTTTCCTCCCCGCAGATATAGGCGCCCGCGCCGCGATGGACGAAGACGTCGAAATCATAGCCGGACCCGCAAGCATTCTTGCCGAGGAAGCCCTTTTCATAGGCCTGCTCGACGGCGGCGAAGAGAACCTTCGCCTCATAGATGAACTCGCCGCGAATATAGATATAGGCGGCGCGCGCCCGCATCGCGAAACCGGCGACCAGCGCGCCCTCGATCAGCTTGTGCGGATCGTGGCGGATGATCTCGCGGTCCTTGCACGAGCCCGGCTCGGATTCGTCGGCGTTGATGACGAGGAAGCTCGGACGGCCGTCCCTGCTCTCCTTGGGCATGAAGCTCCACTTCATGCCGGTCGGGAAGCCAGCGCCGCCACGGCCGCGCAGGCCGCTGGCCTTGATGCGCTCTATGATGTCGTCCTGGCCGATGTCCAGCAGGGCCTTGGTGTTATCCCAATCGCCGCGCTTCATCGCCGCGTCGATGCCCCAATCCTGGAAGCCATAGACGTTGGTGAAGATGCGATCCTTGTCGCTGAGAGGCGCGATCACGTCACTCATGCCCATTCGCCCCGATAGTCGTGATTTTCGTTGACCATATCCTTGAGCGTGGTCGGACCACCCTCCGGACAGCTGGTCTGGCGATCGATCTGCGGCCCGATCTTGGGCTGCTTGCCAGCGGCGAGATCGTCGAGGATCGCGCTCATGCTGTCATAGGTCAGGTCTTCGAAATTATCGTCGTTGATCTGGACCATCGGCGCGTTGGCGCAGGCGCCCAGACACTCCACCTCGGTCAGCGTGAACAGGCCGTCGGGCGTCGTCCCGCCCTTCACCAGCCCCTTGTTCTTGCAGGCGGAGAACACATCGTCGGAGCCGCGCAGCATGCAGGGCGTCGTGCCGCAGACCTGCACATGATAGCGGCCCACGGGCGCGAGATTGTACATGGTGTAGAAGGTTGCGACCTCGTACACGCGCATATACGGCATTTCCAGCTGATCGGCGATATATTCCATCACCGGCACCGGCAGCCAGCCCTGGGTCTGCGTTTCAGCACCGACCTGACGCTGGGCGAGGTCCAGCAGCGGCATCACCGCCGACTGCTGACGCCCGGCGGGATAGCGGGCGATGACCTTCTTCGCCTGCTCGGCATTTTCGGCCGTCCAGGCGAACGCGCCCCAGCGCGCGCGCGTTTCGGCCTCGTCCGGGATATGAACTGCGTCAGCCATTAGCGGTCACATTCTCCAAACACGATGTCCATGGCGCCCAGGACAGCGGTGGTGTCGGCCAGCATGTGGCCTTTCATCATGAAATCCATCGCCTGAAGGTGGCTAAAGGCGGTCGGGCGGATCTTGCAGCGGTAAGGCTTGTTGGAGCCGTCCGCGACCAGATAGACGCCGAATTCGCCCTTGGGGCTTTCGGTCGCGACATAGACTTCGCCCGCCGGGACATGGAAGCCCTCGGTATAAAGCTTGAAGTGGTGGATCAGCGCTTCCATCGAGCGCTTCATCTCGCCGCGCTTGGGCGGCACCACCTTGCGGTCGAAGCTCGCAACCGGGCCTTCCGGCATTTCGCTGAGGCACTGCTTCATGATCCGCGCGGACTGGCGGACTTCCTCGACCCGGACCATGAAGCGGTCATAGCAGTCGAAATTGGTGCCCACCGGAACGTCGAATTCCATCCGGTCATAGACGTCATAGGGTTGCGCCTTGCGGATGTCCCAGGGGATGCCCGATCCCCGGATCATGGGGCCGGAAAAGCCCCATTTCAGCGCGTCTTCCTTGCTGACGACCGCGATGTCCACATTGCGCTGCTTGAAGATGCGGTTGTCGACCACCAGGCTCATCGCATCCTCGAACAGGCGCGGCAAACGCGTGTCGAGCCAGTCGCCAATGTCGGTCAACAGCTTCAGCGGCACGTCCTGATGCACGCCGCCCGGCCGGAACCAGGCCGCATGCATGCGGGCGCCCGATGCCCGTTCGAAGAAGTTGAGGCAATCCTCCCGGATTTCGAACAGCCACAGGTTCGGCGTCATCGCACCCACGTCCATCACGTGCGAGCCGAGGTTCAGCATGTGATTGCAGATGCGGGTCAGTTCCGCGAAGAACACGCGCAGATATTGCGCGCGCAGCGGCACTTCCAGGTTCAGCAGCTTTTCGATCGCCAGCACATAGCTGTGCTCCATGCCGAGCGGCGAGCAATAGTCCAGCCGGTCGAAATAGGGCAGCGCCTGCAAATAGGTCTTATGCTCGATCAGCTTCTCGGTGCCGCGATGCAGCAGGCCGACATGCGGGTCGCAGCGCTCGACGATCTCGCCGTCCAGTTCCATGACCAGACGCAGAACGCCGTGCGCGGCAGGGTGCTGCGGACCGAAGTTGATCGTGTAGTTCTGGATTTCCGTGTCGCCGTAGGACGGGTCCGCCGCGTCGGTCACATGGTCCAGCTTTTCCAGATAGTCGGACATCAGGCCTTATCCTCAGGCTTGGCAGCGCCTTTGCCTTCGTCTGTGTGCTCTTCGGGCTTTACCGGAGCGTTGGGCGACTTTTCCGCACCCTTGCTGTTGGCGGGTTCACCTGCACCGGTATCCTCGGACTTTTCGGTGACCTTGGGCGTGGCACCGGCCGGTTCGCCCTTGGGAGCCGCAGCGGCCGGCAACGGGGCTGTGACAGGTGTCGGCGCTCCCGGCGCCTGCGGCGCCTTCTCGTCGCCCGGCAGCACATATTGCGCGCCTTCCCACGGGCTCATGAAGTCGAACTGCCGGAAATCCTGCGCCAGCTTCACCGGCTTGTAGACGACGCGCTTGTCCTCTTCGGAATACCACATCTCGACATAGCCGGTCAGCGGGAAGTCCTTGCGCTGCGGATGGCCCTTAAAACCATAGTCGGTCAGGATGCGGCGCAGATCGGCGTTCCCCTCGAAGATGACGCCGTACATGTCGAACACCTCCCGCTCCAGCCAGCCGGCGACCGGCCAGATGTGCGTGACGGTGGGAACGGGCATGTCCTCGTCGGTCTGCACCTTCACGCGGACGCGGTGGTTCCGCGTGACGCTGAGCAGATGGTAGCAGACCTCGAAGCGCTCCGGACGATCCGGATAATCGACGCCTGCAATTTCCATGAGCTGCTGATATTGCGCGCGATCCCGCAGCAGCACCATCGCGTCGGCCAGCTTTTCCCGGACGACGGTGAAGCTCAGTTCATCGGCATGATCGACGGTTTCGACCAGCATCGGTCCCAGCAGACCGGCGATTTCCTGCGCGATCCCATCGATGGCCGCGATCCTAGGAGCAGAATGACCCATATCAGCGCTCAACCGTTCCGATGCGGCGGATCTTCCGCTGCAACTGCATCACGCCATAAAGCAGGGCTTCCGCTGTCGGCGGGCAACCCGGCACATAGATGTCGACCGGCACGATGCGGTCGCAGCCACGCACGACCGAATAGCTGTAGTGATAATAGCCACCGCCATTCGCGCAGCTGCCCATCGAAATCACATATTTCGGATTGGACATCTGGTCGTAAACCTTGCGCAACGCCGGAGCCATCTTGTTGCACAGCGTCCCCGCGACGATCATCACGTCGGACTGGCGCGGCGAGGCGCGCGGCGCGGCGCCGAAGCGTTCCATGTCGTAACGGGGCATGTTGACGTGGATCATCTCCACCGCGCAGCAGGCCAGGCCGAAGGTCATCCACCAGAGCGAGCCGGTGCGGGCCCACTGGAACAGTTCCTCCGTCGAGGTGACGAGGAAACCCTTGTCACTGACCTCGCTGTTCAGCGCGTTGAAGAAATCCTGGTCGGGCTGGGTCCCCGCGGGCAACAAGGTGCCGGGCGCGGGCCGCTCAAGTTCTACTCCCAATCGAGTGCTCCCTTCTTCCACGCATAGACGAGGCCGAGCACCAGCTCCGCTATGAAGATCATCATCGTCGCCCAGCCGGCCCAGCCGATCTGGTCGAGGCTGACCGCCCAGGGGTAGAGGAACGCCGCTTCCAGGTCGAAGATGATGAACAGGATCGCGACGAGGTAGAATCGCACGTCGAACTGGCTGCGCGGTTCTTCGAACGCAGGAAAGCCGCATTCATATTCGCTGAGCTTGGCCGGATCGGGCTGATGCGCGCCGGTCAGGCGCCCCACCAGCATTGGCAGGAACACGAATGCGCTCGAAAGCAGCAAGGCGATCCCGAGAAAGATCAGGATCGGCAGATATTGGGCTAGATCGACCAACGGAATCCCCTGGGCGAAAATGATTTACGGGCGCGCTTTAGGCCCGCTGCATATGCGAAGCAAGGCCCGGAGGCATGAGAATGATTCGCAACACTGGCGGCGACCTGATCACGCTACCAAAAGCAAGCCGTCAGCGCAGCGCTCCAGCCACCAACTTATGTAATTTGCTGTGGATCGCATCATTGCCCGCGATGACTTCCTTGCGCTCGATCGGCTGGTCGCCGCCGCGGAAATCCGACACGAAGCCGCCCGCTTCCCGCACCATCAGCAGGCCCGCCGCCACGTCCCAGGGTTGCAGGCCGCTTTCCCAAAAGCCGTCATAGCGGCCGGAGGCGACATGGGCGAGGTCCAGCGAGGCCGCGCCGAAGCGCCGGATTCCGGCCACCGAGGGTCCTACGGCCCCGAAGATGCGCGTCCATTGCGCGAAATCGCCATGCCCCAGGAAGGGGATGCCCGTGGCGATCAGGCAGTCGCCCAGATCGCGCCGCGCCGAAACGCGCAGCCGCTGGTCATGCCGCCAGGCGCCCCGGCTCTTTTCCGCCCAATAGCTTTCGTCGGTCACCGGCTGGTAGATGAGGCCGGTCGTCACCTCCCGCTTGCCGCCGTAGAGCGGCTCCTCGACCGCGATGGAGATCGCGAAGTGCGGGATGCCGTGCAGGAAATTGCTGGTGCCGTCGAGCGGATCGATGATCCAGCGCGGCTTGCCCGGATCGCCCGCGATCTCGCCGCCTTCCTCCAGCAGGAAACCCCAATCGGGCCGCGCCTTCTGCAATTCCTCGACCAGCGTCTTTTCCGCCTGCTGGTCGGCCTTGGACACGAAGTCCGCCGGCCCCTTTCGGGACACCTGCAGATGTTCGACCTCGCCAAAGTCGCGGCGCAGCTTGGAGCCAGCCTTGCGCGCGGCGCGTTCCATGACGGTCAAAAGGCCCGAGTGCGATACCATTTTTCTTGTCTCCCCCCTCCCGCAAACGGGAGGGACCGGGGGTGGGCATGCCGCAATAGCGGCACTCTAAAAAGGGAAAGGGCAGGAAGCTCGCTCATGCTCGCCACCCACCCCCTAAACCCCTTCCGCCTGCGGGAAGGGGGATCGAATATCAATCCGCGCGCTTCACATATTCGCGCTCATACACGTCGACGACGATGCGCGTGCCGGTGACGATGTGCGGCGGCACCATGACGCGCACGCCATTGTCGAGGATGGCGGGCTTGTAGCTCGCCGAAGCGGTCTGGCCCTTCACCACGGCGTCGGCTTCCACCACGGTCGCTTCGACCGTTTCGGGAAGCTGCACGGAGATCGGACGTTCCTCATACATTTCCAGCATGACCATCATGCCGTCCTGCAGGAAGGCCGACGCATCGCCCACCAGATCCTGCGGCAGGTTGATCTGCTCATAGGTTTCCGTATCCATGAAGACGAGCATGTCGCCCTCTGCATAGAGATATTGGAAATCCTTGGTGTCGAGGCGGATGCGCTCCACCGTCTCGGCCGAACGGAAGCGGACGTTGTTCTTGCGCCCGTCGATCAGGTTCTTCAGTTCCACCTGCATATAGGCGCCGCCCTTGCCGGGCTGGGTATGCTGGATCTTCACGGCGCGCCACAGGCTGCCGTCATATTCGATGTTGTTGCCGGGACGAATCTCGACGCCGCTGATCTTCATGGGAAGAGCCTGCCTATATGTCTGAAGGTGAAAAGAGCCGGCCTCTGGAGGCTGGCCGCGCCCTTACATGGATGAGGGCGAAAGGGCAAGAGGCGGCGCCTATCGCGGTTTCGCCAGCAAGGGATAGGGATTGATCGCCCGCCCGCCATGCCAGGGCTCTCCCGGACGCAGTTCATGCACCGCGAAGTGCAGGTGCGGCGCTGCCGGATCGGCATTGCCGGTGCTGCCGACGGTCGCGATGCGCTGCCCGCGCCGAACCGCCTGCCCTTCCGCAAGGCCCGGCGCATAGCCGTCCAGATGCGCATAATAATAGATGCGCCGTCCGTCGGGCGAGCGTTCATAGATCGTGCGCCCGCCTTCCTCGCTCCAGAACAGCTTTTCGATCCGTCCGTC
The DNA here is from genome assembly GCF_019873065.1 of Sphingobium sp. PNB. Lineage (NCBI taxonomy): Bacteria > Pseudomonadati > Pseudomonadota > Alphaproteobacteria > Sphingomonadales > Sphingobiaceae > Sphingobium > Sphingobium sp. PNB. The sequence goes on along the minus strand of NZ_JAINEZ010000038.1, from coordinate 10,110 downwards.
CGCCGCCGCCAGCACCGCCCTGCCCCGCGCCGCCATGATGTCGATGGCGTCATGGGCGCGCGCGCCGCTCGCCCGCGCCTGGGCGAATGTATCGCTCAGCGCGGAGGGCGGCACGCCCTCGACCGGGATCAGCAGGGCACCGGCTTCCGCCGCCGCAGGCCGGGAAGGCTCAGGCGCGTCCGCCGGCACGATCCGCACGAAGGTGCGCAGGAGGGCCGCGCCGATCAGGACGGCCAGGCCGATGCCGGCCCAACCGCGCGCCCTCATGGCTGGAACACCGCCTTCACGCCGGACTTCACCATCTGGGCGAGCCGCGCCGCGTCCCAATTGGTGAGCCGGATGCAACCATGGCTTTCCGTCCGGCCAATGGTCTGCGGCTCCGGCGTGCCGTGAATGCCGTAATGCGGCTTCGACAGGTCGATCCACACCACGCCGACCGGGCCGTTGGGACCGGGCTTCAGCACCGCCTTCTGGTCGGTGGAGGACGCATCCCAGAACAGGTCCGGATTATAGTGGAAGTCGGGATTGCGGCTCAACCCCTTGATTTCCCACGTTCCGATCGGCAGGGGATCATGCTGCGACCCCATGGTGGCTGGAAATTGCGCAATCAGCCGGTTCTGCGCGTCATAGGCCCGGAGCACCCCGTCCGACTTGTCCACGACGATATGGTCGGCCTGCGTCTGTTCCTTGGCCACGCCCAGGCCGGCGAGCGTCTCGCCCCAGCCGCGCTCGTCGCCTTCGATCCGGGCAACCGGCTGGTTGGCGATGGCAGGTACGCGGATCGTGGCTCCCGCGCCGAGCTTCGTGTTCGGAGGGTTGAGCGCGAGCAGCGCCTCCGGCCGGGTGTGGAAACGTTCGGCCAGCTTCTCCAGCAGGTTGCGATAGCCAAGGGCGGGCAGCTTCGCCTGATCGTTGAGTTCCCTGGGCACCGCAAAGAACGGTCCCCTGGCGAAATCCGCCGGTATCTTCACCAGCAAGGTCGCGGGCTGCGGCCGGTCGCCCAGCAGCGCCCTGGCCGTCGCCTCATCATATTCCCCGGTGGTCGGCAGGCCCTTCGCCTCCTGGAAACCCCTGAGCGCGGTGGTGAAGGACATGCCTTCCTTCCCATCCAATACGCCGGGCGAGAAGCCGGCCCGGTCCAGCGCCACCTGCGCCTGCAGCACCGATTCCACCCGCGCAGGCGCGCCTGTCGGCTCGGGCACCACGGTGAAGGCGTAGGGATCGCCGGCAGGCCGCGCAGCCTGCCCGGTCGCCTGGTTCGACGGTGCGCTCTCATTGGCTTCCGTCACCGTCATGTTGCAGGCCGCACAGAGCAGCGTCAGGATCAGCGGATTGGTTTTCAAGGCGATACTCTCCCATTTGTGGAAGGGAAAACGCCTGAAGTGCAGGAAAGCTGCCTGCCGCCTTATACCGTTATTCCTGCGCCAACACCGCCCGGAATGCCGCCACGCCTGCTTGCGGCCCCTCCGAATGGCCCCATACCGCCCCGCTCACCGCCAGGAAATCTGCCCCGGCCTTCACCAGCGGCGCGGCATTGCCGGGCGTTATCCCGCCAATCGCCACGCAGGGCAGTTCGAACAATGCCGTCCACCAGCCCAGGATCGATGGGTCGGGGCGATGGATCGTTTCCTTGGTGGTCGTAGAATAGAAGGCCCCGAACGCAACATAGTCCGCCCCTGCTTCCCCGGCTTCCATCGCCAGATGGCGGCTGTCATGGCAGGTGACACCGATCTGCACCGAAGGACCGAGCAGCTTGCGCGCCTCGCGAGGGTCGCCGTCGCCCTGCCCCAGATGAACGCCGTCGGCCCCCAGGCGCTTCGCCAGGCTCATGCTGTCGTTGATGATGAACGCGACATCCCGTTCCGCGCAGAGCTTTTGCAGCGGCGCGGCGGCTTGGGCGATGGCGTCGTCACCCACGCCCTTCAACCGCAATTGGAACGCCGCGACATCGCCCCCATCGAAGGCGGCGGCGAGACTGTCGACAAAGCCCGCATCGATCGCCGGCGGGGAGATCAGGTAGAGCTGACAGGGCGGCCGCCGGTCATCGCTGTCGAACCGGGCTGCGAAATTCGGGTCGAGAGCCAATTCTTCATCGGTAAATTCGGTCATGGGTCCCGCCTTAGCCGCTTTTGATGGCGTTGGAAAAGGGCGGAGCCGATCGGCCCTCACCCGCGTTCCTCCTGCATGATCAGGATCGGATGTTCGGGATGGAATTACCGGGATTGGCGCGGGCGCTTCTATCCGGAGAAGCTGGCGGCGAAAAACTGGTTCGCTTACTATGCCCAGCAGTTCGACACGGTAGAGATCAACAACAGCTTCTATCGCCTGCCCCGGCCGGAAACCGTCGACAAATGGCGCGAACAGGCGCCCGGGGGCTTTTGCTATGCGGCCAAGGCGAACCGCTATCTGACGCAGATGAAGAAGCTCAAGGATTGCGAGGAACCGCTGGCAAGGATGATGGAATCCTTCGCGCATTTCGGCCCGACGCTGGGGCCGGTCCTCTATCAACTCCCGCCGCATTTCTCGCTCGACCTGCCAAGGCTGGAGGCATTCCTCCGCATCGCGCCGCGCGATCCCGTGCCGGTCTTCGAATTCCGCCATTCAAGCTGGTATGTGGATGAACTCTTTGCGTTGCTGGAGCGGTACGGAGCGGCTCTCTGCGTGCATGACATGCCCGGCTCGGCCAGTCCCCGGCTGGGTGTCGGCTCGACCGCCTATGTCCGCTTCCACGGCACGACAGGGAAATATCGCGGCGGCTATTCGCGTGAAAGGCTGGCGGACTGGGCCGAATGGATGAAGGCGCAGAGCAGCGACGGCCGGACCGTCTGGGCCTATTTCAACAATGACTATGACGCGCAGGCAATTGCCGACGCCCGGATATTGAAGGCGCTGACGGAGAAAGGCTAGTTTCACCCCGTCAGAACCGAACCGTGCTCCTGCGAAGGCGGGAGCACGGCGGACCGGCCGCGAGCGCCTTCCGGGCGCTCACGACCGTCACCGCAGATCAGGCCGCCTTGCTGGTGGAAGCGCCGTGAATCTCGTCGATTGCTTCGCCCAGCGAGGCGTTGAACTCCTCGTCGCTCATCTGGTGGCGCAGGTCGTTCAGCAGCGCGCGGCTGAAGCTGGCGATGATGCCGCGATTCCTGGCCAGCTCGATGCAGGCTTCGGACCGCGAGAAACCGCCGGACAAGGCGACGACGCGCAGCACGCGGGGATGGTCGACCAGCGGATCAAACAGACCGGCCTTTGTCGGCAGCGACAGCTTCAGCATCACCTTGTCGTCGCCCGGCAGCGCGTCGAGATTCTTGAGGATTTCCTCCAGCAGGATCTGGTCGGCCTCTGCGCGTTCCGGGCTCTTGATGTTGACTTCCGGCTCGATGATCGGAACGAGCCCTGCGGCCAGCACCTGCCGACCGACCTCGAACTGCTGCCTGACGACGGCGGCGATGCCCTCGCGGTTGGCGAGGTTGATGACCGAACGCTCCTTGGTGCCGAAGACGCCCAGCGCCTTGGCGCGGTGCAGCAAGGTGTCGAGGCCGGGGTTCGGCTTCATCAACTGAACGCCGTTCGCTTCATCCTCCAGCCCCTTGTCGATCTTGATGAAGGGCACGACGCCGCGCTCGATCAGCGCCTGCGGAACCGACTTGCCGCCCGCTTCGCCGTCCATGGTGCGCTCGAACAGGATCGCGCCCAGCACCTTCTCGCCCGAAAAGACCGGCGAGGTGATGATGCGGCTGCGCATATCGTGGATCAGCCCGAACATTTCCTCTTCGGTGGACCAGGCGTCTTCCTCGATGCCATAGCCCTTCAGCGCCTTGGGCGTCGAACCGCCGCTCTGGTCGAGCGCCGCGATGAAGCCGTTGCCGCCCTCGATCTTCGCCTTCATGTCCTCGAACTGCATCTGCACATACCTCTTGGTTGGATGCGCCGCCCTCCCGGCAGCGCGTCTAGGGGTCGGACGCCTTTGCACGGCGTCCATGGTCGAGCGGAGCGCGCCACTCTCCAAGGCGCGCGCCGCAATCTGAATCAGGCCATCAGCGCCTTGACGCCGGGCAGCTCCTTGCCTTCCATCCACTCCAGGAAAGCGCCGCCAGCGGTAGAGACGAAGCTGAAATCGCCCGCCACGCCCGCATGGTTGAGCGCCGCGACGGTGTCGCCGCCACCCGCGACCGACGTCAGCCCGCCTTCCTTGGTGAGCGCCGCCGCGGTCTTGGCCAGCGCCACGGTCGCCTTGTCGAAGGGCGCGATCTCGAATGCGCCGAGCGGGCCGTTCCATACCAAAGTCCGGCAGTTCTTCAGCGCATCGCCCAACGCCTCGACCGCCGCTGGGCCGACGTCGAGGATCATCTCATCCTCGGCCACCTCATGCACGTTGCATGTGCGCAAGGAGGGCGGGTTGGCGGCAAATTCCTTCGCCACGACGACGTCATAGGGCAGATGGATGGTGCAGCCCGCCGCTTCCGCCTTGTCGAAGATCGCCTCCGCGGTCCCCGCCAGATCCTTCTCGCACAGCGACTTGCCGACATCCACGCCGCGCGCGAACAGGAAGGTATTGGCCATGCCGCCGCCGATGATCAGATGATCGACCTTGGCGACGAGGTTGTTGAGCACGTCGAGCTTGGTCGACACCTTCGCCCCGCCGACGACCGCCGCGACCGGCTTCACCGGTTCGCCCAGCGCGGCCTGGAGCGCATCCAGTTCCTTCTCCATCGATCGGCCGGCAAAGGCGGGCAGCTTGTGCGCCAGCCCCTCGGTCGAGGCATGGGCGCGATGCGCGGCGGAAAAGGCGTCGTTGACATACAGGTCGCCAATCGCCGCCATCGCCTCCACCAGCGCGGGATCGTTCTTTTCCTCGCCGGCATGGAAGCGGGTGTTCTCCAGGATCGCGATGTCGCCGTTGCGCATCACCTTGATGCCGTCGACAGCCGCCTCGCCCTGACAGTCGGGGATGAACTGCACGTCGCGGCCCAGCACGGCGGTCAGCGGGCGAGTGATCTTGGAGAGCGAGAATTCGGGGTTCTTCTGGCCCTTGGGACGACCGAAATGGGCAAGGATCAGAACCTTGGCGCCCCGATCGGCCAGTTCCAGCACGGTGGGCATCGCCGCGCGCAGGCGGGTGTCGTCGGAGACGGAACCATCCTGCATCGGCACGTTCAGATCCTCGCGCACCAGCACCACCTTGCCCGTGATGTCTCCCATGTCGTCGAGTGTCTTGAACGGCTTTGCCATGATCGCTCCCTGCTGCGAAAATAAGGATGGTGATGAAAAACCCCGCCGGACGGTCCGGCGGGGCTGATGGTCTTTTTAGAGGAACTTCGCCACGACCCCGGTGGTGTCGATCATGCGGTTCGAGAAGCCCCATTCATTGTCGTACCAGCTCAGCACGCGGACCAGCGTGCCGTCGATCACCGCCGTTTCCAGGCTGTCGACGGTCGAGCTGCGCGGATCGCCATTATAGTCGATGGACACCAGCGGCTCCTCCGAATAGCCAAGAATGCCCTTCAGCGGGCCGGATTCTGAAGCGGCCTTCAGCAGTTCGTTGACTTCCTGGACGGTGGTGGCGCGCTTGGCGATGAACTTCAGGTCGACGACCGAAACGTTCGGGGTCGGCACGCGCACCGACGAACCGTCCAGCTTGCCCTTCAGTTCCGGCATCACCTCCCCGACAGCGCGAGCCGCGCCGGTGGTGGTCGGGATCATCGACAGGGCAGCGGCGCGGGCGCGGCGCATGTCCTTGTGAAGCTGATCCAGCGTGTTCTGGTCGTTGGTGTAGCTGTGGATCGTGGTCATGAAGCCCTTTTCGATGCCGATGGCGTCATGCAGAACCTTCGCCAGCGGCGCGAGGCAGTTGGTGGTGCAGCTCGCATTCGAGATGACGACGTCGCCGGCGCTCAGCGTCTCATGATTGACGCCGAAAACCACGGTCTTGTCGACGCCGGTGGCGGGAGCGGAGATGACGACGCGCTTGGCGCCCGCGGTCAGGTGCGCGCTGGCCTTTTCCTTGTCCGCGAAAATGCCGGTGCACTCCAGCGCGACGTCCACGCCCTGGGCGGCATGGGGCAGCTTGGCGGGGTCGCGTTCGGCGGTCACGGCGATACGCTTGCCGTCGATGACCAGGAAATTGCCGTCGACGCTCACTTCGCCGGCCCAGTTGCCGTGCACGGAATCACGCTTGAACAGCAGGGCATTCGACTTCGCGTCGCCCAGGTCGTTGATGCTCACCAGTTCCAGATCATGGTCGGTGCGCGAGAGGATCGCACGGGCGACCAGACGACCGATGCGGCCGAAACCGTTGATTGCTACCTTCGTTGCCACTGCACTTGTCTCCCGGTTGGTTTGAATTTCAGTCGAGCGCGGCCACGATCTGCGGCGCGATCTTGGCGGCGGTCAGGCCGAAATGATCGTAAAGCACTTCCGCCGGAGCCGAGGCGCCGAACGTGTCGATGCCGAAACGCAGGCCGGCGATGCCGACATAACGCTCCCACCCGAAAGTGGTGCCTGCCTCAATCGAGGCGCGCAGGACATGGTGCGGAAGGAGATCATCCTTATACGCCTGCGGCTGCGCATCGAAATGCGCCCAGCTCGGCATGGAGACGACATCGGCGCCGATGCCCTGCTCTTCCAGCAGCGCGGCGGTGGCGACGGCGATCTCGACCTCGGACCCGGTGGCGACCAGCACCACCTTGCGCTCGGCCGTGGCCGCCTTCAGGCGATAGGCGCCCTTGGCCGACAGGTTTTCACCCGCCTTCTCGGTGCGAAGCTGCGGCAGGTTCTGGCGGGTCAGCGCCAGCACCGACGGGCCGTTGGCATCCTTCAGCGCCAGTTCCCAGCACTCAGCCGTCTCGACAATGTCGGCCGGGCGATAGACGTCCAGGTTCGGGATCATGCGCAGCGACATGACATGTTCGATCGGCTGGTGGGTCGGGCCGTCCTCGCCCAGACCGATGGAGTCATGGGTCAGCACATGGATGGCGCGGATCTGCTGGAGCGCCGCCAGACGGATGCCCGCGCGCATATAGTCGGAAAAGACCAGGAAGGTGCCGCCATAGGGAATGACGCCGCCATGAAGCGCCATGCCGTTCATGGCGCAGGCCATGCCGAACTCGCGAATGCCGTAATAGACGTAACGGCCCGAATAATCGTCTTTGGTGAGCGGCCCGGTCGACTTGGTCTTGGTGTTGTTGGAGCCGGTGAGGTCCGCCGAACCGCCCAGCGTCTCCGGCAGCAGGTCGTTGATCGCGCCCAGCGTCAGTTCGCTCGCCTTGCGGGTGGCGACCTTCTGCGGATTGGCGATCAGCGTGTCGATATAGGCGTCAAGCGAGAAACCGGCAGGCAGGTCGCCGGCCATGCGGCGCTCGAATTCGGCCCTTTGCGCGTTGGAACCAAGACGATCCGCCCAGGCCACATGGGCGTCGCCGCCCTTTGCGCCGATGGCGTGCCAGGCGGCGGCAATGTCTTCCGGGATCACGAAAGGTTCGGCCGACCAGCCAAGGAATTCACGGGCGGCAGCGACTTCGGCTTCGCCAAGGGCGGAGCCGTGGACGCCCGAAGTGCCCGCCTTGTTGGGTGCGCCATAACCGATCTTGGTGGCGCAGGCGATCAGCGAGGGGCGCGGATCGGCCAGCGCCTCGTCGATGACGCGGCGCACATCGGCCATGTCATGACCGTCGCAGGACACGACATGCCAGCCGGTCGCGGCGTAGCGGGCGCGCACATCCTCGCTGCTCGAAAGGTCGACCGCGCCGTCGATGGTGATCTTGTTATCGTCCCACAGCACGATCAGGCGGCCCAGATTCAGATGCCCGGCAAGGCCGATGGCCTCATGGTTGATGCCCTCCATCAGGCAGCCGTCGCCGGCCAGCACCCAGGTGCGGTGATCGACCAGATCGTCGCCGAACTGCGCATTCAGATGCCGCTCGGCAATCGCCATGCCCACCGCAGTGGCAAGGCCGGAACCCAGCGGCCCGGTGGTCGCCTCCACCCCCGCCAGCTCGAAATTCTCCGGATGGCCGGCGCAGGGGCTGCCCAGCTGGCGGAAATTCGCGATGTCCTGGATGGTCGGACGCGCATAGCCGGTCAGGTGCAGCAGCGAGTAGATCAGCATCGATCCATGGCCCGCGGACAGCACGAAGCGGTCGCGGTCCGCCCATTTCGGCGCCTTGGGATCGAACTTCAGATAATCCTTGAACAGCACGGTGGCGACGTCGGCCATGCCCATCGGCATGCCGGGATGGCCGCTGTTCGCGGCCTGCACCGCGTCCATGGAAAGCGCCCGGATGGCGTTGGCGAGGGACTTTTCGGAAACGGTCATCGAAGCGGCGTCTTTCCTGGCTTGTCTATGGCCCCCTGTTAAGGCCAGCGAATCGAAATTGCGCCCCCTTTGTCGCCTCAGGGACAAGGCGTCAACTACGGGTGGCCCCCAGGGTGCGCCAAGCCGCCGAATGACGGCTTTTGCGCGGTGAAAACTTTGTCTATGCGTGGAGCATGGCAAGTGACCGAATGATGCAGGCGATCCGCGCTCTGGAACGCGCGATCGACCGGCTCGAACAGGATGTGGAAGGCCTTGCGTCGGCCGCCTCCGGCCCCTCCCCAGGCATCGACGCCGCCGCCGCCCGCACGGCGCTGCGATCGCTGGACAGTCTCATCACCGAATTGAAGGGGCAGGATGTGAAGGAACAGGTCGGTGGCTGAAACCACATTGCACATTGCCGGGCGCGTCTATGACCTGCGTTGCCGCGACGGAGAGGAGGCGCATCTGGCGCATCTCGCCAACCTGATCGAGCGCAAGGCGCGACTGGCGCAGCAGAACACCCCGGGCCTGACCGAGGTGCGCACGCTGCTGTTCGCCGCGCTTTTCCTGGCCGACGAACTCAACGACCTGAAGCGCGAGGCGATAGGGCGGCAACAGACCCTGGCGCTGGAGCCGGAGGACGAGCCTGCCATCCGCGCGCTCGAATCCCTTGCCACCCGCATAGAAAAGCTGCGCGAGAGACTTGTCGCCGCCGCTCCTCAGGCCTAAATAGAGAGGCGACGGGCACTGCGCGGTATCGAGCTTTAGCGAACATCCCTGAGGCGATAATCACATCCACGGGGACTGTCCCTGGGCGGGCTCTGGCCCGATCTACATGGTTCCCACCTGACGTTGAGGCGTCAGAGGATTTTCCAGCACACGGCCGAGGCGGTCCCGTCACCCCCTCCCGCAATTCAAGGCCCCCGATGAGCGACGACACCGACAAGGCGACCCTGCGTGCCATCGCCCGGCAGAGGCGTCGCGCCTTCGTGGCTTCGCTCGATCCGCTGGCGCACCGGCTGGCGTTCAAGGTGGTCCCCTCCCCGCTGGCGCACCGGCTGGCGGACGCTGAGGTGGTGGCTCTCTATATGGGCCTGGACGATGAAGCCCCCGCGCAAAGGCTGGCCGCGCCCTTGCAGGCCATGGGCAAGACGCTGGCCCTGCCCCGCGTGCTGGATCGGCTTGGCAGCATGGATTTCGTGCGCTGGAACCCGGAGGAACAGCTTTTCCCCGGCCTGTTCGGCACCAGCCATCCCGAACCGGTGGGCGATCCGGCTACCCCCGACGTCATCATCGCGCCGCTGATCGGCTTCGACCGGGCGATGAACCGGCTGGGGCAAGGCGGCGGCTATTATGACCGGGTGTTCGCCCGCTATCCGGATGCCTTGAGGATCGGCCTTGGCTGGTCGGTGCAGGAGCATGACGATCTGCCCGCGGACCCATGGGATCTGCCGCTGCACCTGATCCTGACCGAAGTCGAACTGATCGAAGGATATGAAGCATGAGCACGGACCCCCGGCCAGCCTACAAGCCGAGCTGGCGCAAGCCGGTGGGCATGTTCGTGATCCTGGGCCTGATCGCGCTCTGGGCCGTGCTTGTGGGCAGCCTGTCGGCGCTGATCGGGCGGCTGCCGATGATGGTGCAGGTGCCGGTCTATGTCTTCCTGGGCCTGATATGGATCTGGGTGCTCCCGTTGAAGCGCCTGCTCGCCTGGATGGAGACGGGCCGCTGGCGGGGATTTTGAAGGCGGGGATGGGTGGATTGCGGACATTCCCCCTCCCGCAGGCGGGAGGGGTTAGGGGGTGGGCTGGCGCGGCATC
>NZ_JAINEZ010000037.1:0-46573 GCF_019873065.1 Sphingobium sp. PNB | reverse complement strand
CCCGCCTTCCCGCAGCCCACCTTCCCGCGCCGGGCCCATCCGCGCTGGCGGAGGCGAAGAGGCTGGTCGCCGCGGCCCGCCGTCCGATCCTGCTGGCGGGGCTTCAGGCGCGGTCTCCGGATGGAACCGCCGCCTTGCGCGCCTTTGTCGCGGCGACGGGCTGTCCCGTCCTCACCACCTACAAGGCGAAGGGGGTGGTGTCGGAAAATGCGCCGCTCGGGCTGGGCCTCTACGCCAATGGCGTGCCCGAACAGCCGTTGATCGGGTCGGCCGACCTCATCATCCTCTACGGCTTCGATCCGGTCGAGGGACCGCCGCAGCCCTGGCGCTATGGTGCTGTTCCGACGGTCGAACTCACCAACCACGCCTATGAGCATCCGCTGTTCGCGCCGACCGCATCCGTGGTGGGCGACATAGCCGCTTCCATCGCCGCCCTGCACGATGCGACGGACAGCAGCGGGTGGGAGCCGGGAGAGCTGGCGCGGCGCAAGGAAGCATTATGGGCGGCGGCGCAGATTTTCGGCGGCGGCGGCATTTCCCCGGCGGCGCTGGTCCGGGCGGCGCGTCAGGCGGTGCCGGCGGACAGCCGCATCACGATCGACGCGGGCGCGCATATGCTGCCGGTGCTGCATATGTGGCGGTGCGACGAACCCAACCAGTCCCTGATCTCGCGAGGGCTTTCGACCATGGGCTTCGCCATTCCCGCGGCCATCGCCGCCAGCCTGGCCGATCCGGGCCGCACCACCGTGGCCTTCACGGGGGACGGCGGCGCGATGATGTGCCTGGGCGAACTGGGCACCGCCGTGCAGAGCGGCGCGAAGCCTGTCGTCGTCCTGTTCAACGACTCCTGCCTGACATTGATCGGGGCCAAGCAGCGGCGGCGGCAACTGGCTCCGGCGGGGGTGGATTTTTCCCACACCGATTTTGCGCAGGTGGCCGCCGGTTTCGGCTGGCACGCCCGCCGGGTCGATGAGGAAGGCGGGCTGGCCGAAGCCTTCGCCGATGCGCTGGCGAGCGGGCGTCCGGCGCTGATCGACGTGACGATCGATCCGGCGACCTATGACGATCAGATTCTGGCTATTCGGGGGTAGGAACCGGGCGGTTTGGGTGGGGGCGTGCCTCTAAAGGCTTGGTTTTCCTTTGGGGCACGCCCCCACCCCTTAGTCCCCTCCCCTGAAGGGGAGGGGAAGAGCCGACATCGGGGCTGCGATCTGGTCGGATGGCCTCTTCTCACCCGGCCAGATAAGCGCCGTCCACCGGGATGATCGCCCCCGAAACATAGCGCGCCGCATCCGAGGCGAGATAGACCGCCGTTCCTGCAATCTCGTCCGGCTGTCCCTGGCGGCGCAGCGGCGTCCTTGCGAGGATGGCGGCTTCGCGGTCGGCCGTCTTTTCCCGGTCCGGAACCAGCGTGGTTTCGATGAAGCCGGGGGCGATGGCGTTGACCCTGATCCCCTCCCCGCCCCATTCGACCGCCAGCGCCCGGGTCAATTGCATCACTGCGCCCTTGGACGCGGCATAGGCCGCCGCATTGGGCGCGGCGACGAAGGAGCGGATGGAGGCAAGGTTGATCACCGACCCCCGGGTGGCGCGAAGCTGCGGATAGAAGGCCCGGCACATGTTGAACGGGCCGCCGACATTGATCGCCAGCGTGCGGTCCCATTTTTCCCGCGCGCCCGGCTCTTCGATGCGGCCGGGATAGATCACCCCGGCATTGTTCACCAATATGGAGACCGGGCCGACATCCCGCTCCAGCCGCGCCGCCAGCGTTTCGCATGCAGCGGCATCGGAAACGTCCAGACCGAAGGCGGTGGCCTGGCCGCCTGCACCGGCGATGGCCCGCGCCGCTTCGGCGGCTTCCCCCTCCTGCACGTCGGTCAGCACGACATGGGCGCCCGCTTCGGCCAGCCCCTGTGCAATCGACCGTCCAATGCCGCGCGCCGCGCCGGTCACAACGGCAATCCTCCCATCCAGCCGCATCCTCGATCCTTCCTGAAAAATAGGGCTTATATCGTGATTTTTATGGTTGTTACCGGTATCGCATCCGCATAGTCTTTCGGCAAGCCCGAATAGCGGTTCAAACCATCGGCAGAGGAGATCATCATGGCAACGGAAGATTATGAGCGCGGACTGGCGTTGCGCAAGGAAGTGCTGGGAGCCGACTATGTCGAACGGTCCTTCGCCAATGCAGACGATTTCAGCCGCCCCATGCAGCAATTGTCGACCGAATATTGCTGGGGCAGGATATGGTGCCGGGAGGGATTGTCCCGGCGCGACCGCAGCCTGCTCAACATCGGCATGATCAGCGCGCTCAACCGGCCCCATGAGCTGAAACTGCATGTGAAGGCGGCGCTGACCAACGGCCTGTCCCGCGATGAGATACGCGAAGCATTGCTTCAGGTGGCCATTTATTGCGGGGTGCCTGCGGGGCTGGATTCGACGCGGATCGCGCGGGAAGCCTTTGCGGAAGTGGATCAGGCGGCGGAGTGAGGCGCGGGAATTCAGCCGGACCCTGGTGAAAGGTCCGCGGTCCGCCCCTGAAATATCGTGCAGAAAAGCCTGTCCTGAGACTGTCGAAGGATGGGGCCGGTTTTCTGCCTGAAAGGATGCGGCAACGGAAAACCCTCTAGGAACTGGCGCGCTGGACGATTTCGAAGCCCAGGTCGATGGTCGTCACCGGCATGGTGCGTTCCTCGATCCGGTCGAGGATCATCTGCGCGCTGCGCCGCCCGATCTCATATCGGGGCAGGCGCAGCGAGGTGATCGCCGGGCTGACGTGGCGCATCAGGTCGAGATCGTCGAAGCTGGCGATGGCGAGCCGGCCGGGCACCGCCCATCCCCGCCTGTCGCATTCCAGCAGCGCGCCGACGGCCAGCACGTCGCCCGCGCAGAACAGCGCGTCGGCGTCCGGCACATTCGCATCGATATAGGAAATGGCCTCCGTCCCGCCGCCGAAACCGCGGGAGACGGCGACCACATGCTTGCGGTCGGATTTCTGCCCGATCTCCGCCAGGGCGTCCTGAAAGCCGCGCTGGCGTTCGGCGGCGCGGGGATTGGCGGCCAGCCCGGCGAAGACGATCCGCCTGTAGCCGAGCCGCGCCAGGTGCAGCGTCATCGCCTTGGCGGCGGCGCGGTTGGAATAGCTGACCACCATGTCGACCGGATCGACCGGGAAATCGCCATTTTCCACCACCGGCGTGTCCGACGCCTTCAGCATCCTGACCGCCGTGGGCGAATGGTTGGTCGAATGCAGGATCAACCCGCCCACGCGCTGCGCCAGGAAGGCGGCGATCACCTGCTCCTCATCCTCCGGATCGTCGGAGCTTTCCGCCACCATCAGATGATAGCCGAGCGGCCGAAGCACATCCGATATGCCCTTCACCGTCTGGGAAAAGATGGAGTTTTCCAGGCTGGGCAGGACGAGGCCGATGACGTTGGAGCGGCGCGACGACAGGCTGCGCGCCAGATGGTTGTGGACATAGCCCAGCTCCTGCACCGCCTCCAGCACGCGGTTGCGCAGCGTTTCATTGACGGATTCCGGGCTGTTCAGCGCACGCGACACCGTCATGCGGGAGACCTGCGCGCGTTCCGCGACGTCGCGCATCCGGATCGTCCCATTGGCTTTCTTCGATACCGGCAAGTGGCTCCTCGTTTCGCATCGTTTCATGCGGAGGGATGCACTCCGCAGATGGAAGCTCGTTACCGTAACTTGGCGGGGCGTGCCATGATAATCTGACGGCGTGCGCGGTCCCCCGCGCCGCGCAGGCCGTCAGTCCCCTTCAATCCTCCAGGCCCAGCAGCCGCAGCGCGTTGGTCGAGATCATCTTGCGGATGTCCTCGTCCGAATAGCCAAGGCCGATGCAGTTGCGGATCACGCCCCGGAAGCCGTCGACCGGGCGGTCGTTGCCCACCTGCCCCAGGTCGGACGCCAATATGGTGCGGTCCACCGTGCCGGCCCTGATCAGCGCGTCCAGCTCCTCCGGCGGGAACATCGCCTGTTCGCGGCCGATCATCTGGATGAACATGCACAGCGAATGTTCGATATAGGCGCCCATCGTCACCAACTGCCTGATGTCGTCCAGCGAGGCGCCGATGATGAAGGTCGGGTGATTGACCAGCAGCCGCCTGACGCCGCGCTTCCGCGCTTCCTCGAACACCGGGAAGATTTCGGAGATATGGAGGTGGCCGCCGGACAGGATCACGTCATGTTCCGCGATGATGTCGAGTATCTCCTTCACCTCGTCCTTCAGCGCGCCGTTGGCGTCGAGCGGCGTCAGCGGATCGGGCGGCAGCAGCGGCTTGCTGGTGTGGGGGAAGCCCTTTTTCCGCTTCTGGTCCGCCTCGACATGGTTCTTCGAGGCGAAGGTCGGCATCCACACCAGCCGGGCGCCCAGGGCGATGCCGTGATCGACGGCATATTTGTTGAAGCCGCCGGTGGTGTTGTTGAGCGGCACGCCCGAAAACAACTGCACCTTCAAATGGCCGTGCGTTCGGTTGAGCAGTTCGGTGATCGGCGTGGCGGAATAATAATGATCCTTGATCAGCATGGCGCGGAAGCCCGCGTCCGCCGCATCCTGCAACGCCTCCATATGGTCGAGCGACCGGGGCATGACCGACGGGCCGCTATGGCAATGCATGTCGACCGCGCCGACCAGCAGGCTGGAAATCCGATCCTCCAACGCTTGGTCCGCGACATTTTCGTCCAATAGTGAAACCATGTTCGCCTCTTTGCTTTCAGCGCCCCAACGCATTTCTCGTGTCGTCCATCAATCTGCGCGCCGCATGCGCGAACAGGGTCGTGTCGGCGCTGATCATGACGAAGGAATAGCCTGCCTCGCGGCAGCGCACCGCTTCCTCCGGCGTCTGCACGGCGGTGCCGCAGGGCACGCCCTTCGCCCTGGCGGCCGCCAGCACCTTCGCCTCCAGCCCGCGCAGGGTCGGGTGCGATCCGGGCAGGCCCGAACTCAGCGCCAGATCCCCGAAGCCGATGAACACGGCATTGAGCGCGGGGGCGGCCAATATGCCCTCGATCTGCTCCAATGCGCCCATATCCTCGATCTGCACGCCGCGCATGACATGGTTGCGCCCCCGCTCCAGATAGTCGGCCGCGCTGTCCAGCCCCCAGCGGGCCGCCCGCGAGGTATAGCCCATGCCCCGCGACCCCAGTGGCGGGAAGGCCATGGCCGCCGTCACGTCCGCCGCGATCTCCGGCGTCTCCACCCGGGGGACCAGCAGCCCGTCTATGCCCGCGTCGAGCAGCCTCTGGACCGCGCCGCCGCTGCGGTCCGGCAGGCGGGCCATCGCATAAAGCCCCACCGCCTGCGCCGTGGCGATGGCCTGATAAGCCGACTGGAAGCTGTGCGGCGCATGTTCCATGTCCACCACGGCGAAGTCGAAACCGGCATGGCCGATCAGCTCGACCGTCTCCAGCGAGGGAATTTTCGCCCAGGTGCCGACAAGGAATGCGTCCTTCGCCTTCAGCCGATCGATCAAGCTTGGTTTGCGATCCAAAATATCCCTCCTATTGCGCCGGCATCGGATAGTCGCTCTCGTTCAGCACCCATCCGGGCTTCAGCGAGAAGTCGAGGCGCGGCGGCGCAAAGATGTCGACCAGTTGATTGACGTCGGAATGCCAGGTGGAGGTGTGGATCACCTGCGCCGGGATCACCGTCACCGATGGCGAGTCCACCCTGGCATGGACATCGTCATGCCATTTGTTCATGTCCACAGCCCAGGGCCAGCGCATATGGTGCCGCCATTCCCCCTCCAGCGCGAGCGAACATTGTTCGAAATCGTCATGATGGTGCGGCGACACCCTGGTGAGATCGCGCGGTCCCTTCTGCCTGTTGGGGATGTTGAGCATGATCGTGGTGCAACGCCAGATGCGGCCGAACCGGCCGCCTTCGACCGGCACGTCGAGCGAATAGCGGCGGACCCTGTACCCGTCGGGCGGTTCCGGCCATGGCCGGAAGGGCGGGATGTTCGCATGCCGATCCGCATAGGCGTCCGCATTGGGGCATTTCGCCACCAGATCGGGCGACTGGGCGGAGAAGATGCGGACGACGCGCCCGCCCTTCTCCAGCACCAGCCGGCTGTCCCCCGGCGGCATGACGAACAGCGCATATCCCCCGCTCCGTTCGGTCTGGTCCCCTGCTGCGGCGATGGCGGGGGTGTCTTCATCGGGCAGCAGGACCATATATTCGTCCGCCTGCCCGGTCCGTTCGAAGATCGCGCCGGGCAGCGCCTCGCTATAGGCGATGACGAAATTCTGCCCCCGCACATACCAGCTTTTGCCGCGGGCATCCTCCTCCACCGGCGGATCGCGGTAGAACAGGCCATATTCCGCGTCGTAGAGCCGGTCCACCGGCGCGGCCCCGGCGGGCGAGCCAGCCAGTGTCGAACGAAGGTCGGTCTTGTCGTACATCGATTACCTCCAGTACCCGCCCCATATCGTCACCACCGCGTCCGCACCCCGATCTTGAAGAAACGCCCGATCGGATCGAAATGCAACGGATTGCCGATCAGCCGCAGTTCCTCCGGCTGGTCCTTGTCGAAGACATTGTTCACCGTGGCGAAAATCTCGAAGGACTCGTTGACCTTCAGCGTTCCCGTCATGTCGAGATAGAAGCGCGAGGAAATATGGTTCTCGCTGATGCTGTTGGGATCGTTGATGTCATAGCCGTCCTGTTCCGGCCCGATCTTGGTCGGGTCCAGCAGGGCGCGGGGAATGTAGCGCCCGTGGAAGGTCATGGACCAGGTCGGCCGCGAATAGGTGATCACCCCGTCCAGTTTCCAGCGCGGCACGCCCTGGATGTTCGTCACCGATCCGGCATTGCCGGTCCAGTTGTCGAGCTGGGTCTTCACCCCGGTCGCGTCGATGGTCGACAGGTCGATCACATAATTGCCGTTGACCTGGAAATTGAAGTTCCCGCCCAGCGCCGGCACCTGGAAGTCGGAGACGAGTTCCAGACCCTCCGCATGCAGCTTGCTGAGGTTCTGGAAATTGGAGAAGACGGTGTTGATCGACCCGTTCGGATTGAACTGGATCAGGTTGCAGAGCAGGTTCTTCTGCTTGCAGGCATTGGCGATCGCGGTGCCGGTCAGGGAGTCGATCGCGCCTTCCACCTTGATGTCATAATAGTCGATCGACAGGTTGAAGTTGCGGATGAAGGACGGCCTCAGCACCACGCCGGCGGTGAAGGTGTCGCCCTTTTCCAGGTTCAGTCCCGGATTGCCGCCCGTCACCACGAACTGGCTGGTCGTGCCGCCGACGAACGGATCGGGCAGCGGGAGCTGGATCGTCGTGGCGTTGGGGCTGGATTCGCGGGCGGATGGCGCCCGGATGTCGCGCGAGCGCGTCACGCGGAAGGTGATGTCGTCGATGGGACGGTAGACCGCGCCCAGCTTCCAGGTGGTGGCGTCGCCGAAGGGATCGTAATGCGTCTGGCGGATCGCCCCGTCGACATCGAGTGAGCGCCCGAGCGGAGAGTCCTTGAGCAGCGGGACGGCGACTTCCAGATAGCCTTCGACCACGCTGGTCTTCGTGAAGGGAAGCGCCGAGCCGTTGGCGGCGATGAACCGTCCCGCGGCCGTATTCGGATCGACCTCTCCCTCCGCCGTGTCGCGGCGCCATTCGCCGCCCAGCGCGAGTTTCACGTCGCCGGCCCAGGTGGAGAAGAGCGAGCCGCGCAGGTTGACGGCGGCGGCGTGCTGTTCGAACCGGCGGGTCTGCCATTCGGGCACGATATAGCGGTCGATGGCCGCCTGGCTGATATTGCCGAAGCCGAACAGGTTGATCGGTATGCAGCCATTGGCCGGGTTGGCGATGGTGGACCGGCAGATCGGCGTGCCCGCCGCTATGCCCGGCAACCCGGCGGGCGCGGACACCACGTCCAGCGCGTTGTTCCATTCGGCCAGGCGGTTGTTGTCGGCGCCGACCCGGCTGTCGACGCGGCCATAGGTGTAATAGGCGTCCCAATCCCACTGGTCGGACAATTGTCCCTTGAGAGCGAAAGCGCCGCGATAGGTATCCACCTTGCTCGTCGCCTTGGACAGGCTGCCCAGCGCCCAGCTTGAGGAATTGATGACCAGATGGGTGATCGCCGGATCGGCGGCGAGGATGGTCGCGCGGGTGGCATCGGACACATAGGGATTGTTGATATTGATCGCGACACCTGCGTCGAGCGGCGCGGAACGCGCGGTCGGACCGCCCGTGACCTTCGAATACATGAATTCGACCGAAGCCGTGATGGAATCCGTCAGTTCATAATCGGCATGCACCGTCCCCGACACATGCTTGGTCGGCACCATCAGCGGCAGCGGACTGAGGCCCAGCGCATAGGGCTGCGTCGGGTCGTCGAGCTGCTGCAATATGCCGCTCAGATAATTGCCGAACTGATAGGGGACCAGATTGCCGTTGGAATCGAACTGCTTGCCGCGCAACGCATTGGGCAGGGAGGTGGCGCCGGTGTTCAGCACCTGCTGACCCAGGGTGATCGTGCCGCCCGTGCCATTGGGCTTGCGCGCGCCGACGACGATGCCGTTCTCATTATAGACGAAGGACGTGCCCTGAAGGACCAGCGTGGCCGGAAGGCCGTTGGTGCTGGTCCGGGTGGCGGTGTTATAGCCGGGATTGGGCACATAATTGGTGTAGCGGGTGCACCAGCTCCGTTCCTCGCACGGGCCGATGCCGCCTTCCCTTGCATATTCGATCGCCGCGACGACATGCCCGCGCCCGCCCGCGAAATCCGTGCCGCCCGCCGCGCCGACGAACAGGCTGGAGGCGTCGCCCCGCTGGCTGATGCCATAGCTGGCATTCGCCTTGAAGCCGTTGAGCTTCGTATCGAGGATCAGGTTCACGACGCCCGACACGGCGTTCGCGCCATAGGCCGCCGATGCGCCGCCGGTCACCACTTCGGTCCGCTGGATCAGCATGGACGGGACGCCGTTGATGTCGACCGTGCCGTCATCCGCGCTGGGCACGAAGCGGCGGCCATCCACCAGCGTCAGCGTCCGCGTGGCGCCCAGCCCGCGCAGGTCGAGCGTGCGGGCGCCGATATTGCCGGACACGCGGAAAAAGGTCGAAGCCGGCGTATTGATGGGGCGGAAGGACGGAATCTGGTTCAGCGCATCCGCCACATTGTCGATCGCCAGTTGCTGAAGCCTTTCTTCCCCCACGACATTGACCGGCGTCGGGGCGTCATAGCCCTTGCGTCCGACGCGCGAACCGGTGACGACGATGTCCGCATCGCTGACGCCTGCGGCGGCGTCCGACTGCGCCTGCGGAGGATTGTCCTGCGCCATGGCCGGCGACAGCGCCGCAATGGTCGCGCATGTCAGCGCGAAGGCCGAGCTGCGGCAAAGCAATGCACCCTGCAAGTTCATTTCACCCCTCCTCCTCTTATTTTTCCTGCCAGGCGACGTCTCAACGGTGGCGGAATATGTGTTACCGGTATCTCAGAGATAGGGCGCTGTCAAATGGCGCCGGATCGGAAATTTGTGATGCCGGCGGGTCTGGCGCAGGACAGCAGCCATGATTTCGGGCCCTGGCTGCCTGTTCAGGCAAGGAAAAGCGCCTCTTCACTATGCCGCATGTTCGGGCCCCATGATCAGAGCATAATTTGTGGATATAGCGCAGGACGAGATTTTTTGCTGAACCGGCGAAGCTGCGGGCGTTGCGTCGTTCCGGCGCGCCTACGGGTGGGGAATCCGCGCTCCATCAGCCTGAATGGACGGAAATTCGGGGCCGGAACAGGGACAGCGGCGCTTCTTCCGCCGCGCTTCCGCGACCATCGCGACAAAGCCGCGCACCTGCATGCTCGGAATGTTGAGACCGGTATCATTGCGCCCGGCTGTCCGGAAGGCTAAGACGCTTCAACAAGCAAGGGCGGGAAACCGCTTCGTTTCCGATCGTAAAGGGAGAGGATCGCAAGATGGACAGCCTGACCGCTGCTCATGCCGACAGGACGGCCGCCAGTCCGCTGGAACTGCGCGTGGGGGAGGCGCTCGACAATCTCCGCACCTTTCGCGTCGGCATATTGGCGCCCTTGCTGATGGGCTTCATCATGCTGTTCGATTCCTGGGACAGCATCGCCATCGCCTATGTCATGCCGTCGCTGTCGCGCGAATGGGGGCTGCATCCCGCGATGATGGGGGCGCTCATCTCTTCGGGATATATCGGGCAGTTCCTGGGCGCCATAGCCCTGGGATCGCTTGCCGAACGGTTCGGGCGCATGCCGGTGTTCGTCGGATCGGTCCTGGTGATGGCGACGCTGGCGATCGCCTGCACGGTGGCGCCGGGGCCGGAGGCGCTGCTGGCGATCCGCTTCGTCCAGGGACTGGCGATCGGCGGGGCGTTGCCGGTATCGATCACCTATATCAACGAACTCGCGCCGACGATGACCCGCGGCCGCTACTTCATGATCTTCCAGTGGCTGTGCATGAGCGGCTATGCGGCGGCATCCCTGTCCAGCACGGTCATCATACCGGAACTGGGATGGCGCTGGCTGATCGGGCTGGGCGGCATTCCGCTGCTGCTGTTGCCGGTGGTGATGCTGACCCTGCCGGAATCGCCGCGCTGGCTGGCCCGCACCGGCCGCGCCGGGCAGGTTCCGGGCGCGCTGGCGAAGCTGGGGGGCAGGATCGACCTGTCGGATGGCGACCTGCGGCAGGCCGCGCCGCGCCTTCGGGAGCCGGCGAGGATACCGATTTCCGCTCTGTTCGCGCCGCAACAGCGCGCATCGACGATCATCCTGATGAGCATCTGGTTCACGGTCGCCTTCACCAATTTCGGGCTGACCACCTGGGCCCCGTCGATCTTCGTGACGGTTTACGGCATAGCGCTGGCGGACGCCCTGCGCTATGCGGCGGCGACGCCCATATTGTTCCTGCTCGCGACGCCGTTCATCGGTGCGACCATGGATCGGGTGGGGCGGCGGCCCTATGCGATCGGCGGCTGCCTGGCGGCGGGGCTGGCCTTGCTGTCGCTCGCCCTCTTCCGCTTCGAGACCGGACCGCTGGTGGCGCTGGTGGTGGTCGGCACGCTGGGCAGCGCGCTCAGTTCCTTCATCCAGTGGCCCTATACGGCGGAGAGCTTCCCCACGCATCTGCGCGCGGTGGGCATGGGCGTTTCCAGTTCGATGGCGCGCGCCGCGTCCATGCTGACGCCGCTGTTCGTCGGCGTGATATTGAGCACCGGGGCCGCCATTTCACTGGTTTACAGCGCATTTGCGGCCTTTGCCTTCGGGGCGGCGCTGCTCTGGATCTTCGCCACCACGGAAACGGCGCGGCGGAAGCTGGAGACGATTTAGGCTCAGGGCCCGCATAAATCATCTTTCCCGATCGAATCCTGCGTCATGCTGAAACAGGTTCAGCATGACGCTTCTTGGGCCATTACCCGCAGATCAGGGTGAATGGCGGATCAGAGGTTGATATTGGCCCGGCCCTTCAGCCCCAGCATCTGGCGCGCCTCCTCCGCGGTTGCGACTTCCAGGCCCAGCTCGTCCAATATCCGGCGGATCTTGAGCACCTGGTCGGCATTGCTGTTCGCCAGTTGCCCCCGGGAGATGAACAGGCTGTCCTCCAGTCCCACGCGAACGCTCGATCCCATCAGCGCGCCCATGGTGCACACGCCCATCTGATGCCGTCCCGCGCCGAACAGCGACCAGATATAATCGCTGCCGAACAGCCGGTCGGCGGTCTGGCGCATGAAATAGACGCTGTCGGCGTCGGCGCTCATGCCGCCGGTCACGCCCAGCACCGACTGGATCAGGAAAGGCGGCTTCAGCAGTCCCTTGTCCGCGAAGAAGGCGATATTGTGGAGATGGCCGATCTCGTAGCATTCCATCTCGAACCGGGTGCCGCCCGGACCCAATGTCTCGATGATGTGGCGTATGTCGCGGAAGGTGTTCTTGGCGACCAGATCTTCCGTCGCCTCCAGAAAGGGCTTTTCCCAGTCATATTTGAAGTCGTGGCGGCTCGCCAGTTCCGACAGGTTGATGTTCATGCAGCCCATGTTGAGCGAACAGAGTTCGGGACTGACCTGAACCGCCGCGCGCAGCCTTTCCTCCAACGTCATGCCGGGTCCGCCGCCGGTGCTGATGTTGATCACCGCGTCGGTTTCCGCGTGAAGTTGCGGCAGGAACTGCATGAAGACCTCGGCGGACGGCGTCGGACGGCCATTTTCGGGATCGCGGGCGTGCAGGTGCAATATCGCCGCGCCTGCCCGGTGGGCCGCGATGCCCTCCTCGGCGATCTTTTCCGGCGCGACAGGCAGGAACGGCGACATGGTCGGCGTATGCATGCTCCCTGTCAGCGCGCAGCTTATGATGACCTTTCCCTTCTTCATATCATTTGCCTTTCCATCATCCTGTCCCTAGAGAAATTGGTACCGGTATCTCACGCCCGCGGCAAGCGACAATGGAGACCCCCATGAGCCCTATCGAACAATCCGCCCCGCCCGGCTGGCGCGTCAAGGAAGGCGCCGACGTCGATCCCTTCCAGCATCTGAACGGTCCCTTCTATATCGCGGACCCCTTCGAACCGGCGGCAGAGGAAGCCGTCCGGCTGGGTTTCCGGGTCGCGCCGCATAATTGCAGCTATTCCGGTTTCGCCCATGGCGGCTGGCTGTCATCCATTCTCGACGTCTGCCTGGGCCAGAACGCGCAGGCGGGCTGTGCCGTTTCCCACGCGCCGACCATATCGCTGTCCGTCGACTTCATGCGGGGCGCGCAACCGGGCGACTGGCTGGAATCCCGCGTCCGCCTGCTGCGCGCGACCCGGTCCCTCGCCTTCTGCGACGGCGTGCTGCTGGGGCCGGATGGTGCTGTCGCACGCGGCAGCGGCGTCTTCAAGCTTCCCTCCACCCGCTCCGGTCAGGCGAAGTAGAAATCATGGGCGCTGCGATGGATCGCGGCGCGCACCGCCGCGTCGGGCAGCCAATAGCCAAGCTGGTCCAGCGTCTGCCGATGCGTCACCGTCCCTTCCGCCCCCACGAACGGCGCGTCGCTGCCCCAGAACAGCCGTTCCGTCCCGACCCGCTCGACATAGGCCTGCGCGAACATGCGGGCTATGTCCTGATCGGGCCGGCGGAAGCCGCCGGACAGCTTCACCCAGGCCATGCCGTCCTGACAGGCCCGGACCGCCGCCTGGAAGCCGGGGCAGTCCAGCCCCTTTTCCGCATCCGGCCAGCCGAAATGGTCGATCACCACCTTGACCCCGCTGGGCCTGAGGCCGTCCAGCACCGATGGCAGACGGTGCGCCTCGACATTCACATGGACATGCATGTCCATGTCGCGCAGCCGGTGGAACAGGCGATTATAGCCGTCGGCAGCGAAATCCGGCAGGTCGGTGTGGAAAAGCTGCAAACGCACCCCCACCACCCCGTCGCGGCGCATGCCCTCCAGATCGTACATCCCGATTTCCGGATCGACGATCACGGTTCCGCGCAGGCGCCTGTGCTGCCGCAGGGCGCGGATGACATAGTCATTATAGGTTCCGAACAGGCTGGCCGCCGCGATCACCGCGAAATCGACGCCGTTGGCGTCCAGCGTGTCGAGATAGGTTTCCACCGTATAGGCATAGTCGGGCCTTTTCCACGCCCTGCTCCAGAAGGGCATGGCGGCCCCCCAGATATGGGCGTGCGTGTCGACCTGGACCTCGGCGCTCATCTGGACCTCAGCGCTCATAAAGCCTCTCCGCCGTTTCATAGAGGAAGGCGCGGCGTTCGTCGGGGCCGAGTTGGGCCGCCGCCCTTCGCGCCGCCGCCGCCTTTTCCTCATAGGGCCATTCGCTCTGGCCCAGATCGGAGCCCCACATCAGCCGGTCCGCGCCGAAGACATCCGCCAGCCGCCGGATGAACGCGGCCGGTTCCGCCTTCTGGTCGGCCAGCCGCTCCATGTTGATCTCCGTGAACTTGAAGCTGATATTGGGCAGCCCTTCGAAGATCGAGATGGTATCGGCAATGCCGAAATCCGGCGGCGGCGGCATGCTGCTGTCCAGACCCGCCGCGACATAGCGCGCCTTTTCCGGGTTGGAGAGGGTGTGCGGCGTGCCGATATGATCGACGATGATCTTCAGCGACGGCAGATATTCCGCGATGAACTTCAGGGCCGGCAACCCCCAGGACAAATGCCTGCGGAAGAAGATGATCGCCACCGGCGTTCCCAGTTCGGCCGCCGTCCGCCAGCATTCCATGGCATTGGGCGAATTCATCCAGGCGGTATCGAAGAATTCGAAATGCGTCTGGGCGAAGCGCAGGCCGCGCACGCCGTGGTTCAACACCATGTCCCGGTATTTGGCGGGCGTTTCGGGGTCCTGCGCGTCCAATATCACCACCGGCACGAAACGGTCGGAATATTTCCTGCCCGAATCGATGATATAGCTGTTGTCATAACCATAGACATGGCCGCGCTGGACAATGCATGCCTTGCCGACGCCATTGCGGTCCATCCGGTCGATCAGCCATTCGGCGGTGGCCGTGTAGTTCATCTGCGTGACATGGGTCGTGCCGCGCATGGGCGACGGCGGATAGGCGACATTGTCATCCGCGATCAGATGCGCATGGGTGTCGAAAATCGGGTCTTCTGCCATATTCAAGCTCTCCTGCTGGCTCAGGCGAACAGCCTGGCGCGCAATTCCCGCGCCATGCCGGACAAGGCCCGGTCGGATGCGCGCATCATTTTCGGCCACATCAAAAAGCCGTGGATCTGGTCGGCATGGCGGATATGCTTCACCGGCACGCCGGCCGCCGCCAGCCGATCCGCATAGGCGTCGCCCTCGCCGCACAGGGGATCGAAACCGCAGGTCAGCACCCATGCCGGCGCGACACCCTCCAGCCGGGGCGCGCGCAGCGGCGACATGCGCCAATCGGCGGGGTCCGCTCCGTTGCGATAGGCCGTACGGAACCACCGCATCATGTCCGCGGTCAGGCCGAAACCATCGGCATTGCGGCGGTAGGACTCATGCTCCTCCACCAGATCGGTGACGGGGTAGATCAATATCTGCGCGCTGAGCGGCAGGCCTTCATCGCGTGCCCATAGCGCGCAGGCGGCAGCGAGATTGCCGCCCGCCGAGTCGCCCCCGACGGCGATCCGTCCTGCGTCGATGCCCAGCGCCGCAGCATCGCGACGGGCATGGCGGAGCGCGGCCATGCAATCCTCCAGCCCCGCGGGAAAGGGATATTCCGGCGCCAGCCGATAGTCCACCGACAGCATGGCGATGCCGGCCCGCTCCGCCAGCGAGGCGCAGAACCATGCGCCATAGGCGAGGTCGCCGGTCATCCAGCCGCCGCCGTGAAAATAGAGCATGGCGGGCAGAGGCGCATCGTCCGGCACTTGCATGGGCCGGTAGAGCCTGAGGTGAATGGGGCCGCGCGGCCCGTCCGCCCAAAGATCCGCCTCCCGGACGGGCGGCGGCGGCTTTCCCAGCGTTTCCAGCGACGTGCGGATCGCCGTCCGCGCCTCTTCGATGCTCAGAAGATGGAGCGGCGGCCGGCCGCTCGCCTCCATGAGGTCGAGCACGGCGCGGGCGTCGGGGTCCAGTCCGGCTTGCAGGGCGGTCGCCATCAGATCGCGTCCAGCCGCATCCGGGCGGTTTCCCGCGTGGCCGTGACCCACAGGATCAGCGCCCCGGCGGCGCAGAGGCCGAATATGCCGAAGACGATGGCGACCGACGCGCCGCTGGCCAGGATTGCGCCCACGACGACCGGCGTCAGGGTGGATGCGCCGCGCGCCAGCGAACTGCTGAGCCCCAGCGCGACGGCGCGGACATGGGTGGGATAGGTTTCCGCCGTATAGGGCCAGAGGACGATGGAGCCGGTGAAGATCGAGAGCTGACCCGCGATCACCAGCGGCACCAGGATCGCCACGTCCTTCGGCAGGGTGAAGCCCAGCGTCAGCAGCGCGACGGTCGCGATCAGCGATCCGCCGATCGCCAGCGGACGGCGGCCCACGCTGTCGATCACCAGCGCGATGGTCGGCGCGAGGACCAGGAACAGCAGGCTGGCCGTCGCGGAATAGCGCAACGCCGTCGCCACCGGGATATGGAAGACCGACACATAGATGGACGGCAGCCAGGTCGTCAGCCCGAAACTGGCGAAGGAGGTGAAGAACCAGAGCAGCATGACGACGGTCGTGCGGCGGCGGAATTCGGGCGCGAACAATATGGTCGCGGGGAGGCGGGGCGCTGGCCCGGCGGACGGTTCGGACGAACGGAGCGCCTGTGGATCGGCGGCGGCATAGCCGAACTTGCGCAGCGCCTTCGCCGCGTCGTCCGCCCGGCCGCTGCGCACCAGCCAGCGCGGCGATTCCGGGAGCAGCAGCATCACCACCGGCAGGATCAACAGGGGAATCGCCCCGAAGGCGAACAGCCAGCGCCATCCGAGATGAGGGATGACCACCGTGCTGGAAAAGGATGCGGCGGCATAGCCCGCCATGGTGATGAACTGGAATATGCCGAAATAGCGGCCGCGCGTGGCGGAGGGCGCGATTTCGTTGATATAGGTGATCGACACCGGCAGCGCGCCGCCGATCGCCACGCCCTGGACGATGCGCAGGGCGAACAGCGCGCCATAGCCCGGCGTCAGCGCGCAGAAGATCGCCAGCAATCCCATCCAGACGACGGAGACCAGGAATACCGGCATACGGCCGAAGCGTTCGGCCAGCGACCCCAGCAGGATCGCCCCGACGAACTGCCCGGCATAGCCGGCCGAGATCAGGCTGCCCGCGGCGACCGGCGTCAGGCCCCATTCGCGGGTGAGCGAGGGCATGACATAGGCGATGGCGATGCTGTCCCAGGAATCGAACAGCATGACGAATCCCAGCAGCAGCGGCGGGACGATCCGCAGCCGGGCGGAGGTGATGCTGTCGAGCGCTGCGCCCACCGCCGCTTCCGGGCCGGAACCCGTGCGCACCGCATCGATCGGGGCTCCACCGCTCATCTGATTGCCTCCGGCGCCATCTCCGTCACCTCCGCTTATTCGCCCTTTCCGGGGCGCTTATGGTCTTAGCTATCGTAAATTCATGGTCGTTCAGGCGGCGATCACGCCTCCGTCGACGGATATGATCGATCCGGTGACGAAGGATGCCGCCTGCGAAGCCAGCCAGACCACCGTGCCGGCCATCTCCTCCGGCTGCGCGACGCGGCCCATCGGCACGGATGCGGGCCGCACGTCGCTCACCTGGCTGCGGCCGGCGCGCATATTGTGCAGCAGGTCGGTCTGGACCGGCCCCGGCGCGATCGCGTTCACCCGGATATTGTGGGGGGCAAGCTCTATGGCGGCGGACCTGGTCAGCCCTGCGACGGCATGTTTGCTGGCGGAATAGGCGCCGACATAGGCGAGGCCGGAGAGCGCGGCGGTCGAGGCGAGGTTGATGATGGAGCCCCCCTGCCCCGCCGCCAGCATAGCCGGAATCTCATATTTCATGCTCAGCCAGGCGCCGCGCACGTTGATCGCGAACAGATTGTCGAAATCGCGCGCCGCCAGATCCTGAATGGCCGCCGCCGGGCCGGGGATGCCGGCGTTGTTCATCGCGATGTCCAGGCCATCCATGATCCCGGTCGCGGCTGCCACCAGGGCTTCGACGCTTGCCTCATCGCGGACGTCCACGGCGCGATAATGAACGGATTGCCCGCTGTCCGACGCGATTTCACGGGCCAATGCCTCCCCCCTCTCCGTTTCCAGCCCGGACATGACCAGGCTGGCGCCGGCTGCCGCGATGGCGCGGGCGCAGGCCAATCCTATGCCGCTGTCGCATCCCACGACCAATGCCTTGCGCCCCCGCAGCGTAAAGAGATTGTCGGACATGGAAACACCCTTCTCGATCATGACTGGCGCTTGAAGCGGCGCTGGAAAGGCGTTGCGCAGCCATTGGGAAGGCGGCCGCTCCCGCTCCTTTTCACCATCCTCATTGAATCTTTATGAGATACCGGTACCATAGGATGGTTCGGTTTAGCTAGGGCCAAAGTTCGCGAAGAATGCCATATGCCGTCGCTTCAGCATAATGTTATTGGATAGCCAATGCTTTCCCGATGTGCTGGAATTGCGGGAAATCCGCTAAATGCCGTGCCGTTCTTGGCTGCTCCGTCCGCAAGCGCCGACAGGACCCGGAAACAGGAGATTTCGTGACACGCATTCCTTATCCAGACCCCGCCGGCCTGTCGGAAACGAAGCGCGAAGTGCTGTCCGGGGCGTTCGGTCGCGTGCTGAACATATCGCGCATGGCCATGCATGCTCCCGACCCCTTCTGGGCGCCGCAGCGCGCACTGGGCCGCGCCGCCATCTTCGACATCAGCATCACGCCACGGCAGCGCGAACTGATCATCCTGCGCGTCGCCTATCTGTCGCGTTCCGACTATGAGATCTATCATCATGAAAGCATTGCCGCCGCGCTGGGCCTGACGGAGCGGGAAAGGCAGGGGCTGGAAAGCGGCGACTTCAGCGTCTTTGCTGCGGAAGAGCAATGCCTGTGCGATTTCGTCAGCGAGCTGGTGTCGGACGTTTCCCCTTCGGACAGGAGTCTGGCGGCCATGCAGGAATATTTCGGCCTGCCCACCCTGTTCGAGATCCTCTTCATCACCTGCACCTATATGATGCTCGCGAGAGTGGCGGCCGTCAGCGGTGCGGAGATCGACGATGAAGCCGTGACCAACTGGAATCTGCGACGCTGAGAATGCCCTGGAGCGCGGGACAGGCGTAGCGCGGAGGGCCGTTGCGCGCCCGGCCCCGCACGACCGAAAACCGGGCCAAACCTGCCGCCCAGGAAAATTGGGACTTGTGCCATGCGGGTTCGCGGCGTATCCCAATCGTGATACCGGTATCTTCAATAACGATCTGGAGGGGTCCGAGGGGTGATAGCCGCTTCGCAAAAACTGTCGGCCTGGGTTAGGCAAATGCGGTTCGATGATCTGCCCGACGATGTTGTGACCGCGACCATGCTGCGCGTCATCGACGTGGTGGGGCTTTCCATCGCGGGCAGCCAGCGCCCGTTCGGCATGTCGGTGCGCAGCGCCACCGCCGGCCTGCATCCCGGAACGGAGGCCCGCATCTGGGGCGGGACGGCGCGGTCGAGCGTGTCGGGCGCGGCCTTCGCCAACGGCGCGCTGTCGCAGGCGCTGGAATATGACGACACCCATAATGAATCGATCGTGCACATGAGCAGCCCGGCCGTCGCGGCGGCGCTGGCGCTGGGCGACCGCCTGCGCTGCGGCGGGCGCGACGCGATCCTGGCCATAGCCATCGGCAACGAGATCAGTTGCCGCGTCGGCAGCCTGGCGCCGGGTCAGTTCCACAAACGGGGATTCCACCCCTCCGGCCTGTTCGCGCCGTTCGGCGTGAGCTGGCTTGCGGGAAAGATGCTGGCGCTGGAGGAGGATGCGATGATCCGCGCCGCCGGGATCACCGGCAGCTTCGCCGCGGGGCTGATCCAATGCTGGGTGGACGGCACCCAGTCCAAATTCCTGCACCCCGGCTGGGCCGCGCAGAGCGGGATCGCCGCGGCGACACTGGCTGAGGCCGGCGTCACCGGTCCCGCCGAGGTGCTGGAGGGGCGCTTCGGCCTCTATGCGTCGCATCTTCAGGACGAGGCCGTGGCGCCCGACTGGCGCCGGCTGACCGATGCGCTGGGCGAGGAATGGGAAAGCCGGAACGCCTCCTTCAAGCCCTTTCCCGCCGCCCATGTCATCCATCCCTATGTCAGCGCGCTGCTGCGGCTGCGCGAGCGTCACGGCCTGTCGGCAGAGCGCATCCGCGCCATAAGGTGCGATGTCGCGCCCTATATCGTCGGCATCGTGTGCGAGCCGCAGGGCGAGAAGCTGCATCCGCTGACGGATTCGCACGGGCGGGTCAGCCTGCAATATACGCTGGCGGAGGCGCTGGTGCGGGGCAGGCTGGGGAAGGACGCCTATCAGCCGGAATATCTGCGCGACGAGGCCATTCTCTCCCTGGCGCGGCGGGTCGAATATCGGGTCGACAGGTCCCTCCCCGGCCCGGAGCAGTTCAAGGGGGTGATTTCCGTGGAACTGACCGACGGCACCGTCCTTGAGGAGATCGAGGAACATAATCGCGGATCGTCGGAAAATCCGATGACCACCGATGAGATCGTGGCGAAGTTCAACGAGAATGTGGCGGGAACGCTGACCGCAGCGCAGGCCCGGCGCCTTGTCGACGCCGCACTGGCGCTGGACCGGTGCGAAGACGTGTCGCGCTTTACCGAACTGACGGTGACGGACCATGAATGACGCAGGAAGACTCGCCGGCCGCAATGCGCTGGTCACGGGATCGGTCGGGGGACTGGGCCAGGCCATGGCGCGCAAGCTGGCGTCGGCCGGCGCGAACGTCATGCTGCACGGGCTGGAAGATCCGGAGGAAGCCGCCTGTCTGGGAGAGGCGATCGAGCGGGATTATGGCGTGCGCGCCGTCTATTGCCGCGCCGACCTGCGCCAGGCGTCAGCCGTGCGGGACCTTGTCGACCATACCGAGCGGACGCTGGGTCCGGTCCATATCCTGATCAACAACGCCGTCGTCCGGCATTTCGCGCGGATAGAGGATTTCCCCATCGACAAATGGACCGAGGCGCTGGCCGTCAACGTGACCGCCGCCTTCCTTGCGACGCAGATGGTCCTGCCGAAGATGAGGGAGGCACAATATGGACGGGTGTTCAACATGACGTCGGTCTATGGCTATCGGGGCACCGTCAACCGGGTGGACTATGTGACGACCAAGACCGCGATCCAGGGACTGACGCGCGCGACCGCGCTGGAGACGGCGGGCAGTCCGATCACCTGCCATGCATTGATGCCGGGGTCGGTGCTGACGCCCCTCTGGTCCGACCGGCTGGAGCGGATGATGATCGAGGAAGGGCTGACGCGGCCGGAGGCGGAGACGCGCTTCCTGGACGGGAAGCAGCCCAGCGGCCGGTTCGTCGATGTCGACAGCGTCGCGGAGGTGCTGCTGCTGCTGTGCGGCCCCGCCGGAACGGATATGAATGGGGCCATATTGCCGATCGAGGGCGGATGGATGGCCCGCTGATGCCAGCGGCAGAGCGATGTTTGAGGAGCAGTCGATGACGCAAAGCCGGAATGTGGGATTTATCGGCCTTGGCAGCATGGGAAGCGCCATGGCGCCCCGGCTGCTGGAAAACGGCCATGCGGTGATCGCCTATGACGTCAATCCTTCGGCGCGGGCGGCTTTCGCGGCGGCGGGCGGCCTGGCCGGCGACAGCGTGGAGGAGGTCGGCAACCGGGCCGACATGGTGTTCACCAGCCTTCCTTCCCCCCAGATCGTCCGGCAAGTGGCGGCAGAGCTGGCGGGGACGAGGGTCGGGATCGTGGTCGACCTGTCGACCATCGGTTCGCGCGCCTCTGCCGAGGCGGCGGGCCTGCTGGCGCAGCATGGCAGGTCGTTCGCCGACGCGCCGGTCAGCGGCGGGCGCGCCGGGGCGCTGGCGGGCAAGCTGACGCTGATGCTGGCCGCGCCGGCAGCCGTGCAGGAGGAGGTCGCGCCCCTGCTTTCCCATTTCGGCAAGGTGATCCCGGTCGGCATGCAGCCCGGTCAGGCGCAGACGATGAAGCTCATCAACAACATCATGTCGGTGGTGGCGCTGGCCGCGACGTCGGAGGGGATGGCGATGGGGGTCAAGGCGGGGCTGGACCCGCATGTGATGCTGGACGTGCTCAACATGTCGAGCGGGCAGAACAGCGCCACCCGGGACAAGTTTCCCCGCGCCGTCGTCCCGCGCACATTCGACTTCGGCTTCGCGACCGGCCTGTCGCTGAAGGACGTCCGCCTTTGCCTGGACGAAGCGCAGGCATTGGGCGTACCCATGATGCTGGGCAATCTGGCCAAGACGATGCTGGACATCACGGCGGCGCAGTTCGGCGCGGATGCCGACTTCACGATGATGGCGCGGGTCGTGGAGCAATGGGCCGGCGTCGAGATCGGCTGAACGCCTGACGCGAGATTTGGGAGGGAAGTCGTTGGAGGATTGCTATCAGGTCTATGCCGTCCAGTACGGCCATCACGATCGCACCGCATCGGCCAATTTCGTCGGCGGCGATCCGCACGACCGGCCGATGCCGCTCGACTATTTCGTCTGGGCGATGGTGGGCGACCACGGCACCTATATACTCGACACCGGTTTCGACGCGGCCATGGGGATCAAGCGCAACCGGCAGTTGGTGCGGCCCGTGAACGAAGGGCTGAAGACCATCGGCATCGACGCCGCCGCGGTCAGCGACGTCATCATTTCCCACATGCATTTCGATCATGCGGGCAATCATGCGATGTTCCCGCAGGCGCGGTACCATGTGCAGGATGCGGAAATGGCCTATTGCACCGGCCGCTGCATGTGCCACGAGCCGTTGCGCCACGCCTATGAGCCCGGCGACGTGCAGGCGATGATCGGGCGGCTGTTCGACGGCCGCCTGCAATTCCACGATGGCGACAGCGAACTGGCGCCGGGCCTGACCCTGCACCGGGTCGGCGGGCATACGCGCGGATTGCAGGTGGTGCGGGTGAAGACCCGGCGCGGCTGGGTGGTGCTCGGTTCCGACGCCGCGCATCTCTACGCCAATTTCGAGCAGGCGCGGCCCTTCCCCTCCTTCGACAGCATGACCGACATGCTGTTCGGCTTCGACAGGATGCGGGAACTGGCGAGTTCGGAAAACCACATCATTCCCGGCCATGATCCGCTGGTGCTGAGCCGCTATCCCCTGGCGCGCGACGGCGTGGCGGGGGTGGTCCGGCTGGACGCCGAACCGGCGTCCTGAGGGCGGAACGCGGGCGCTGCCGCTCAGCGCGCCCGCGCCTCCCGCAACAGGCTGGGGTCGATCAGCCGGGAAAGCGTTGCGCGGTCGCGCGGCGGGCGGCCGTCGATCTTCGCGAGCCACTGCTCCTCCTCCACCATCACGTCCAGCAGGTCGTCGGGAAGCGCGCAGGGAAAGCGGTGATGATGCCATGACTGGCGAATGAGTTCGAGATTCTGGCCGGTCCGTTCCGCCAGCATCGCCTGCATTTCGCCGGGATCTTCCTCCGCCTTGCGGCAGCCGGCCAGCAGTTCGCGCAGGAAGGCGACGACCTGTTTCCGCTTCGCCGGATCGCGAAGCGTCCCGGCCCTGGCGTTCAGACTGTATATTTCGCGATAGGCGCCCTTGGGCTGGATGCTGAGGCCATTGTCTCCCAGCGCGAGAGCCGCGCGTTCCGCTTCGGGTTCCCAGGTCGACAGCGCGTCGACATCGCCCTTGATCACCGCGTCCGCGCCGGCCCTGGCGGTCAGGGGAACGATGGTGACGTCCGCTTCGCCCAGCCCCGCGCCCTTCAGCAGCGTGTGGAGGTAGAAGGCGGCGGAGGTGTTGACGAACACCGCGATCCGTTTTCCCTTCAGGTCCGCGACGGAGGCGATGCCGGAGGAGCGCCGGGCGACGATGCGGTACAGGCCTTCCGTCGTGGTGACGACGATGCGGACGTCGGGATGCTTCAGCGACATGCGCAGCGTCTGCGTTTCGGCATTGCCGGCGAGATCGGCCATGCCGGGATTGGGCGGCGGCGGCGCGCCCTCCGCATGCCCGCCGACCGAAGCGGCGAGCGCGGGGTCGGGCGCCGCCCAGAGGTTGGGAACCCCGCCGCTGGCGGTGACGACGGTTCCGGGCGGCGCATTCTTCGCCGCCAGCAGAGCCGGCCCGAACTCCAGCACGGATCGATGGCCGAAGACGGAAAGCGGTTCGGCCGGAGCCGTTGGGGCATTGACCGCCGCCGACGGTGCGGCGGCGCATCCGCCGAACGCCAGGGCCGCCATGGCTGCGGCCAGAGCCGCCTTGTTGCCGCGCATCGTCATTCTCCCCCAAGGGCGTCAATAGCGGAAGCGCACGCCGAGCCGATAGGCACGACCCACCAGGTCATAATAGGTCCCGTCGAAGGAAGGGAATGGCGGATCGGTGTCGAGCAGATTGTCGATCGTCCCGAACAGTTCCACCTTCCTGTCGTTGTCCTCGCTGCGGGTCAGGACAAGCTTTCCGCCCAGATTGAAATAGATGCGGCTGGGAATCCTGTTGATGTTGAGGCTGGTCGCCGTCCCCGGCACGGCGGCGGTGTCGATCTTGCCGTCGTTGATGTAGCGCGCCTGGAGGTTCACGCCGAAATCGTCGGTATCATAGGCGATGGTCGCGTTCATCGTCAGGTCCACCATGCCGACCGTGCCGCCATTGACGGGCGTTCCATTCTGCCCGGAACGGTCGATGGCCCCGGTCGTGTCCGTCAGCCTGTAGTCCCAGACATAGGTGGCGAGCAGCCGCGTGCTGAGATTGCCCGCGCCGAGCGGCATGCGATAGGACAGTTCGATGTCGACGCCGCTGGTCTGGAACCGGTTGAGGTTCAGATAGGGCGTCACCATCTCCGTGATCGGACCGTTGGCGACGGGGCGGGTGATGAAGGCGCACCGGCTGGCGTCGCCCGCGACGCAGGAGTCGAGGACGACCTGCGCGACGGAGGTGTTGATGACGCCGTCTATGTCGATGTCATAATAGTCGACCGACAATTGCAGGCCCGATACCCATTGCGGCTGATAGACGAACCCCGCCGTCAGCGAATTGGCGACTTCGGGTTCCAGGTTCCTGTTGCCGACGGAAAAAGTGCGCACCGTATAGGCCGTATTGGTGACCGGGTCGATGATGCGCGCGTTCTGATTCCTTTCCGGCGTGAACATTTCGGTGAGATTGGGGGCGCGGACATCGCGCGAGCGGGTGGCGCGGACGCGGAATTCATCGGTGATCGACCAGTTCACGCCCGCCTTCCAGGTCCACACGCTGCCCGCGCCGCTATAATCGGCGTAGCGGGCGGCGGCGTTGACATCCAGATGGCGGAAGAATGGCCTGTCCGCCGCCAGCGGAACGAGCAGCTCCACATAGCCTTCCTTCACGTCGAACGATCCGTCCACGAAGGCGGAGTTGGCGCTGGAAAAGGCGCGGGCCGCCTCCAGCGGGCTGGGGATGGAGAGCAATGTCTCCCGGCGATATTCGATGCCGGTCGCGATGGACACGGGGCCCGCCCAGGTCGAGAAGGGTTCCGCCTGGAGATTGCCGGCGACGACCGTCTGGGTCGTCTTCTGATGCTGGAGCGAGAGGCCGGTCACATAGGCCTTGGCCGCGTCGCTGGCCGTGCCGGTGCCGAAGATATTATAGGGCACGCAGCCCGCCGCGGCGTTGCGGATGGCGGCGTTGGGGCTGAGCAGGTCGCGGCAGACGGGGATGGAAACGCCGTTCTGCATCACGTTCACCACATCGATGGCGCGGCGCCAGTTCGCCTCGATCCGCTGGCCGATGACGCCGCGGATGAACCGGTTCTGGCCATATTGCGCATAGACGTCCCATTTGATGCCGCCGAAGGAGCCTTCGGCGCCGATCAGGCCGCGGGCGGTCTCATTCGCCTTGCTGACGATCTGCTGGAAATTCTCGGTCCCGAACCGGCCGAGCTGGAAGCTGGTGAGCGCCGGCGCGCCGGCCGGCCGCGTCGCATTGTAATTGTCGATCGCCGCCCGCGTCGCCGCCGGGATGAAGGGATTGTCGGCGCTGACGACGATGGGGGAAAAGGCGCTGGTGCTGGGCGACTGGGTGCCGAAATTGCGCGTGCCGATGCTGGGCACGGTCCAGTCGACATGGGCGTAGTTGCCCTCCGCGAAGAAGCTGGTGTCGCCGCTTTCGAAGCTGACCCGGCCCATGGCGACGACGCGCTCATGCGGCTGCCTGATGTTGACGCCGGTCCAGGAACCGATGCCGTAACCGTCGCCGCCGATCTGGTCGTCGCCCCATACTTCCCCGAAGTTGAACTGGAAGGGGGTGCCGTCCGGCGCGAAGGCGGTGCCGCGCAGCGGTCCGGTGGCGATCAGGCCGCCGGGCGTCTGGGAGGCGTAGTGGACGTTCTTCGTCCAGATGCGCGCGGGCTGGCCGTTGGTGGCGAAATTGGGATTGGTGACGAACCACCATTCCTCCCGCCCCCAGTCGCGCGTGTAATTGTCGCCCACCCCCTCGTCATAGGAATATTCCGCGCCCAGGATGATATGGCCCGCGCCGTCGGCAAAGCTTGTCCCACCGCCGAGCGCGACCTTCATGTTATAGCCGTCGCCTTCCTCCGAGATGCCGGCCTGCGCTTCGCCGCGAAGCCCGGTCAGCTTGTGGTCGAGGATGATGTTGACGACGCCGGCCACGGCGTCGGAGCCCCATGCGGCGGACGCGCCGCCGGTCACCACCTCGGCGCGTTCGACCAGGAAGGTGGGGATGAGGCTGAGGTCGACGGTGCCGACATTGGACGTCGGCACGAAGCGATGGCCGTCGACCAGGACGGGGGTGCGGTTGGCGTCCAGCCCGCGCAGGTCGGCATAATAGCCGCTATTGGTGAAGGTGCGCGCCGCCGACGGGTTCTGGCTGGGGCGGAAGGCGGGCGCCTCCTGCAGCACCGAGCCGATGCTGATCGCCGCGCGGTTCTGCACCTGCTCCGCACCGATCACGGAAATGGGCGTGGGGGCGTTGAAACCGTCCCGCACGATGCGCGAACCGGAAACGACGATGTCGGCCTCTACCGGCGGATCGGACGGCGCGGGGGGCGAGGATGGGGCCGGGATCGAGGAGCCGGCCGGGGCGGCGTCCGGCGGTTCCGGAGCGCCATCCGCCGGGGCCGCCGCACCCTGCTGCTGCGCAAAGGATGGACCCGGCGGAGCCATGGCGGCGAAGGCGATACCTGAAAGCAGGGCAAGTCTGGTCGACGCAACGCGCATGTTATCCCTCCCGATTGCCCGCATGACGCAGGTCTGTCGTTCTGTTCGCAGAAGCGGATCGTAGAAGCGGACCGTCGAAAAATCGCTGAACGAAATAACATTCACAATAACTGAGAAACATGCCGGAGGCGCATCATCCAGCAGTGGCGCGACGGGCGAAGCCGCGCGGGGCATCAAAGGGCTGGCGGGTGCCCTGTTCCGGGTGTAGGATGCCGCCATTGGCCATGAGGCGCTCCCTCATGCCGAGAGATGCTCGCCCCGGAAAAGCGCGCATGTCCCGACAGAGGACATATAAGAACAGGAGCTTCATGGCTTTCGGTCAGGAGAGCGAACCATGGCAATGGCTCACCCGTCCCAGGCGGCGTCCGCCGGGCAAGATATTTCCATCCGCACCATCACGTTCGACGACCTGCGCGTCGCCCTGCGTCAGGGATGGGACGATTTCCTCGCCAAAAGGGGCGATCTGGTGTTCATCGGCTTCATCTATCCGATCATCGTCGCGCTCGCGATCATGTCGGCCAGCCGGATGTCGATCCTGCCGCTGATCTTTCCGCTGGTGGCGGGCGCGATCCTGCTGGGGCCGGCATTCGCCAGCGGTTTCTACGAACTGGCGCGGCGGCGGGAGGCCGGGCTGGACGCGCGCTGGCGCCATTTCCTGGACGTGATCCGCAAGCCGGGCGGGTCCGCCCTGTTCGACCTGACCTGCGTGCTGGCGCTGCTGTTCATGGCGTGGATGGCGACGGCCTGGTTCATCTATCATGCGACGCTGGAAAATGTGCCCGGCTCGACATCCTCCGTGGGCGCTTTCCTGTCGGCCATATTCGGCACGTCGCAGGGCTGGCAGATGATCGTGCTCGGCAATCTGGTCGGCTTCGGCTTCGCGCTGCTGACGCTGGCGGTCAGCGTCGTCTCCTTCCCCATGGCGGTGGACAAGCCGGTCAGTTGGGGCGTCGCGGTGCGCACATCCTGCCGCGTGGCATGGCATAATCCGGTGACGGTCGCGGCCTGGGGCCTGATCGTGGTCGCGCTGCTGGTGCTGGGCGCCCTGCCCGCGCTGGTGGGGCTGGCGGTGGTGCTGCCCGTGCTGGGCTATGCCACCTGGCACCTCTATACGCGCGCGGTCGTCCGGTAAGGTGTCAGCCCCCGGCCATGTCGAGGGCGATGCCCAGCAGGGCGCGCAGCGTCGGCGCCTCGTCCGACCGGCGCCATGCCAGGCCGGTTTCCAGCATGGGGGCAAGGCCGGCCAGCGGCAGATAGCGCACGCCCGTGCGCGCGAGGTTGCGCAGCGAGGCGGGGACCAACGCCAATCCCATGTCGGCGGAGACGAGGCTGATGATCGTCTGCATCTGGATCGCCCGCTGGCGCACATGCGGCTCCCGCCCCTGGGCCCGATAATGGTCGATGACAAGATCGTGGAAGGTGGGCGCGACGTGACGCGGGAAGAGCAGCAGCGGCTGGTCGAGCCAGCCCTCCCCGGCCAGACTGCCGTCCTCCACCAGCAGGCGGCCGTCCTTCACCCAATTCTCCGGCACGGCGGCCACCAGCGGCTCGCGGAGCAACGGGCGATAGTCGATGGCCGCGGGCAGGCCGGATGCGGGCGGGATCAGCAGCCCGGCGTCGGTCCGCCCTTCCACCAGCGCCTCCACCTGCACGTCGCTGGTCGCTTCCACCAGCGTCATGTCCACCCTGGGGAAAGCATGGGCATAGCGCCGCACCAACGTGGGCAGGATGCTGTAGTCCGCCGAACTGACGAAGGAGAGGACAATCCGCCCGACCGTCCCGGCCTGCAGGCGCCGCGCCACGGCAGCGAGGTCGGCCACGGCCCCCACGGCGGGCCGGACATGCTCCAGCCATTGCCGTCCAAAGGGGGTGAGCGCCACCTGCCGCTTGGTCCGGGCGAAGAGAGGCGCGCCCAGTTCCCGCTCCAGCGCCATGATCGACTGGCTGAGCGGCGGCTGGGTCATGCCCAGCCGCTCGGCGGCACGGCCGAAATGCAGTTCCTCCGCCACGGCGAGGAAATGGTTGAGCTGGCGAAGATCCATGTCAGTCAGTCATCCTACGACCTTATAGCGCGCCTATAATATATTTCACAACCTGTCCGCAAAGGCGTAAGGCGGCCGGACAGGAACCGAGGACAGACCCATGCCGCATTATCGTTCACGCACCAGCACCCATGGCCGCAACATGGCGGGCGCCCGCGGCCTTTGGCGCGCCACCGGCATGAGGGACGAGGATTTCGGCAAGCCCATCATCGCCATCGCGAACAGCTTCACCCAGTTCGTGCCGGGGCATGTGCACCTGAAGGATCTGGGCCAGCTCGTAGCGCGGGAGATCGAGGCGGCTGGCGGCGTCGCCAAGGAATTCAACACCATCGCGGTCGACGACGGCATCGCCATGGGCCATGACGGCATGCTCTATTCGCTGCCCAGCCGCGACCTGATCGCGGACAGCGTCGAATATATGGTGAACGCCCATACCGCCGACGCGCTGGTGTGCATTTCCAACTGCGACAAGATCACGCCCGGCATGCTGATGGCCGCGATGCGCCTCAACATCCCGACCATCTTCGTTTCGGGCGGTCCGATGGAGGCCGGCAAGACCGAGCTGCGCGGCAAGACCGTCGCGCTGGACCTGGTCGACGCCATGGTCGTCGCGGCGGACGACAGCTATACCGACGAGGAAGTGAAGGTCATCGAGCGGTCCGCCTGCCCGACCTGCGGTTCCTGCTCCGGCATGTTCACCGCCAATTCGATGAACTGCCTGACCGAAGCGCTGGGGCTGTCGCTGCCGGGCAACGGGTCGACGCTGGCCACCCATGCCGACCGCGAAAAGCTGTTCCTGGAGGCGGGCCGCACCATCGTCGACCTCGCCAAGCGCTGGTACGAACAGGACGACGCATCGGCCCTGCCCCGCAACATCGCCACCTTCGCCGCGTTCGAGAACGCGATGAGCCTGGACATCGCCATGGGCGGGTCGACCAATACGGTGCTTCACCTGCTCGCCGCCGCCTATGAGGGCGGGGTGGATTTCACCATGGCCGACATCGACCGGCTGTCACGGCGCGTTCCCTGCCTCTGCAAGGTCGCGCCGGCCAAGAATGACGTGCATATGGAGGACGTCCATCGCGCGGGCGGCATCATGGCGATCCTGGGCGAGCTGGAACGCGCCGGGCTGGTCGACGCGACCCTGCCGACCGTCCATGCGCCGACGCTGGGCGACGCGCTCAACCGCTGGGACATCGGCCGCACCAATAGCGAGGAGGTCCGCAACTTCTTCCGCGCCGCGCCCGGCGGCGTCCGCACCACCCAGGCGTTCAGCCAGAACGCCCGTTGGGAGGAACTGGACACCGACCGCGAGACCGGCGTCATCCGCAGCGCGGCGCATCCCTTTTCCAAGGATGGCGGGCTGGCCGTGCTGTTCGGCAATATCGCGCCCGAAGGCTGCATCGTGAAGACGGCCGGGGTGGACGAATCCATCCAGACCTTCCACGGCACGGCACGGGTCTATGAAAGCCAGGACGCTGCGGTCGCCGGCATCCTGGGCAATGAAGTGAAGGCGGGCGATGTCGTCGTCATCCGCTATGAAGGGCCCAAGGGCGGGCCGGGCATGCAGGAAATGCTCTACCCGACCAGCTATCTGAAGTCGAAGGGGCTGGGCAAGGCCTGCGCCCTGATCACCGACGGGCGCTTTTCCGGCGGCACTTCGGGCCTTTCCATCGGCCATGTGTCGCCCGAAGCGGCGGAAGGCGGGCTGATCGCGCTGATCGCGACCGGCGACCCCATCCTCATCGACATTCCCAATCGCGTGATCAGGCTGGACCTAGACGACGCCGTCATCGCCGCCCGCAAGGCGGAAATGGAGGCGCGCGGCGCGAAGGCGTGGAAGCCGTTCGGCCGCAAGCGCCATGTGTCGCCCGCCCTGCGGGCCTATGCGGCGCTCACCACCAATGCGGCGCGCGGCGCGGTGCGGGACGTGGGCCAGGTGGAAAAGGATTGATATTCAGGGCGCGCGCCGCATTCGACCCCGCGGCGCGTCGTTCCGGACGATTGCCCGCGGGCCGTCAGTGGAGGAGGATATAAAGCGTGCCGGTCAACGCCAGGGCCGACGCGCTGCACAGGCTCAGCAACCCGACGCTGCATTGGCACATGCTGTAATGCATACGCTCCATCGCACTCTCCCTTGCCGCCGGGCTTATGCCGGTCGGGCGGGGCGATGATAACAGAGAATATCGCGCGAATCAAAAGGTCAGGCGTCGTCCAGTCCCTGCAATAATTTTTGCAGCGCAGCATGGAAATGCCGCCGTTCCGAAGGGTTCAGCGCCTTCAAGAGCTTTCCCCCCAGTTGCAGGCGGAGAGGCTCCGTCACGGCGACCGCCGCCTCTCCGGCCGGAGTGATGGCCAGCCGCTTCACCCGCCGATCGTCCCTGTCCGGCACCCGCTGGATCAGGCCTTCGCGCTCCAGCCCGTCCAGCGCCTCCGTCACCGTGCGCGGCGCGAGATTCATGATCTCGGCAATGTCGGCGGCGCGCGCTGTTCCCAGCTGCGCCTTTATGCACATCAATATCTTGGTCTGGGCAAGCGATGCGCCCTGTTCCGTCATCGCGCGGTCGAACGATCTGCGGATCGATGTGATGACCCGAAACAGGTCGGTCAGTAGCTGTTCGTCGGCGCCATTCATGAGGAACCTCAATAAATGGTATTGCGCTATGGTGCAAGCGCGAGCATAGGGGACGGGATTGCGATCTGCGGGTTCCATCGATGAGTTCTGAGACAGTGGCTTCTTCTCCCCCCCATGGCGACGACTCGGGCCAGAGCCGCCCCTCCGCGCTCAGAAGCCCGCGCGCACGCCCGATCCTGCTGCTCGTGACGCTGGCGCTGATCGGCGGCGGCGTGCTGTGGTTCATCCGCTTCGAAACCTTCGGCAAATATCAGGAATCGACCAACGACGCCTATATCCAGGCCGATTCGATCACCGTCGCGCCCAAGGTGTCCGGCTATGTCGACCGCGTCTTCGTCGATGAGAACCAGGATGTGAAGGCCGGCCAGCCGCTGGTTCAGATCGATCCGCGCGATTACCGGGCGCAGGCGGCTCAGTCCGTGGCGCAGATCGACGTGGCCAAGGCCAATGCGGCCGGGGTCGTCGCCCAGATTGCGGAGCAACGCGCCGCCGTCGCGCAGGCCGAGGCCGATCTGAGCGCCGCCAACGCCAATGCCGCCTTCGCCGCGCGCGAGGTGGAGCGCTATCGCCCGCTGGCGGCCAGCGGTGCGGAGACCCGCGAGCGCCTGTCGGAGCTTCAGAACCAGGCGACCCAGGCGCGGGCGAGGGCCGCGGCCGCCAGGGCGACGCTGACCAGCGCGCAGAAGCGGATCGCCACCCTGCAGACGCAGGTGCGGCAGGCGGAAGCGCAGGGCGAGGCCGCGCGTGCGCAGCTTTCGGCCGCCAGCACCAATGTGGAGGCGACGATATTGCGGGCGGCCGTCGACGGGCGGATCGGTGACAGGAGCGTCCGGCAGGGCCAGTTCGTTCAGGCCGCCAGCCGGCTGATGACGCTGGTTCCCAATGCCAGCCTCTATGTCGAGGCGAATTTCAAGGAAACGCAACTGGGCCTGATGCGCGTCGGCCAGCCGGTGACGATCGCGGTCGATGCGCTGCCCGGGATCGAGCTGCCCGGACGGGTCGCCAGCATCGCGCCCGGCACCGGCGCCC
The DNA here is from genome assembly GCF_019873065.1 of Sphingobium sp. PNB. Lineage (NCBI taxonomy): Bacteria > Pseudomonadati > Pseudomonadota > Alphaproteobacteria > Sphingomonadales > Sphingobiaceae > Sphingobium > Sphingobium sp. PNB. The sequence continues at coordinate 14,108 of NZ_JAINEZ010000037.1, read as the reverse complement.
AGTTTTCGGTCCTGCCGCCGCAGAACGCCACCGGCAATTTCACCAAGATCGTCCAGCGCATCCCGGTGCGCATCGCCGTCAGCGCCGGCCCCGAAACCCGGAAGCTGCTGGTCCCCGGCATGTCCGTCGAAGTGTCCGTCGACACCCGTTCGGCCCGGAACGCCGCCGCGCAGATCCGCCGGGAGCAGGAGCGGCATAACGCCCGGATCGGCCGATGAACGCCACCGCCGCTTCGGCCGCGCCGCCCCTTCCCGAACGCGCCGACACCGCCGCGTGGCTGGCCGTCATCGCCGGAAGCCTGGGCGCGATGATGGCGACGCTGGACATTTCCATCGTCAATTCAGCGCTGCCCACGATCCAGGGCGAGATCGGCGCCAGCGGTACGGAGGGCACCTGGATCGCGACATCCTATCTGGTCGCGGAGATCATCGTCATTCCGCTGGCGGCCTGGCTGGAACGGCTGCTGGGGCTGCGCACCCTGCTGCTCGCCGCCGCCTTTCTGTTCACCGGCTTTTCGATGCTGTGCGGCGTGGCCGGCGACCTTACCACCATGGTCATCGGCCGCGTCGGCCAGGGCTTTACCGGCGGCGCGCTGATCCCCACGGCGATGACCATCATCGCCACGCGCCTGCCCCGTTCGCAGCAGCCGATCGGCAATGCGCTGTTCGGCGTCACCGCCATTCTTGGGCCGGTGCTCGGCCCGCTGGTCGGCGGATGGCTGACGGAGAATATAAGCTGGCACTACGCCTTCTTCCTGAACCTGCCCGTGGGCATCGTGCTGATCACCCTGCTGCTGGTGACGATGCCGCATCAAAAGCCGCGCCTCAGCGAATTCCGGCAGGCCGACTGGCTGGGCATCGCGGGCATGGCGCTGGGCCTTGGCGGCCTTACCATCGTGCTGGAGGAGGGACAGCGGGAACAATGGTTCCAGAGCAGCGAGATCGTCCTGATGTCGGTCGTCTCCGGCATCGGCTTCATCCTGCTGTTCGCCGGGCAATATTTCGCGAAAAGGCCCGTCATCCGGCTGAAGCTGCTGCTCGACCGGCAATTCGGGGCCGTTGCGCTGATGGGGCTGGTGATCGGCATGATGCTGTACGGCACCGCCTTCGTCATTCCGCAGTTCCTGGCGGCGATCGCCGGCTATGACGCGCTGCAATCGGGCCGCATCGTCCTGCTGTCCGGCATTCCGAGCCTGATGCTGATGCCGCTCACCCCCCTGCTGATCCGGCACCTCGACATCCGCATCGCGGTGGGCGCCGGGCTGCTCATCATGGCGACGAGCTGCTGGGTCGACACGGTGCTGACCAATCAGGCGGTAGGCCATGATTTCGTCGAGTCGCAATTGCTGCGCGGCGTGGGCAGCGTATTCGGTTTCCTGTTCCTCAACCAGGCGGCCATCGCATCGGTCCCGCGCGAGGATGCGGGCGATGCCGCCGGGCTGTTCAACGCCGTCCGCAATCTGGGCGGATCGCTGGCGCTGGCGGGCATCGCCACCATCCAGGACCAGCGAAGCTGGCTGCACAGCCGCCGCATGGAGGAAAGCCTGAGCGCCAATAGCGGGCAGGTGCAGGATTATATCGGCGGCCTCGCCCATTCGCTGGGCGGGCAGGACGCCGCGCTTCGATCGCTGGCAGGCACGATCCAGCGGGAAGCGCTGGTGATGACCTATAACGACATCTTCACGATGCTGGCGGTCGGCATCATCGCCGTATTGCCGCTGGTGCTGTTCCTGCGTCCCTTGCCCAAGGGGCAAGCGGTCGCGATGCATTGAGGCTGGTTCCATGCGTTTCCCCCAGACCGTCCTTCCTCCGGCCATCCTCCCGCTGCTGACGCTCGCCGCCTGCACCGCCGGGCCGGATTATCAAGGGCCGGAAGCGGCCAGGCCGGTCAGCCCGGCGGCGCGGTTCGTCAGGACGCCCGCCGACGCCGGCCCGCAGGCGCCCGCCGCCGCGGCCTGGTGGACGGCGCTGGGCGACCCGGTGCTGGACGCGCTGGAAAGCCGCGCGCTGGCCGCCAGTCCCGGCGTGGCCGTGGCAGAGGCTAGGGTGCGGCAGGCCCGCGCCTCGTTGCGGACGGAGCGCGCCAATGCCCTTCCCAATGTCAACGCCTCCGCCCTTTACGTCCATGCCACCGTGCCCGGCGTCGACCTCGGCAATTCGGAGGAGGACAGTTCCGATGGCGGCGACAGCCAGTCGCTCAATTTCTACAATCTGGGCTTCGACGCGAGTTGGGAGGTCGATCTGTGGGGTGGCCGGCGGCGGGGAGTGGAGGCGGTACGGGCTCAGGTCGAGGCGGCGCAGGCCAATGTCGCGGACGCGCAGGTCAGCCTGACCGCCGAAATCGCCCAGGCCTATGTCAATCTGCGCGACCGGCAGCAGCGTATCGCGCTGGCGCAGCAGGCCACGGCCCGGCAGCGCGAGATGCTGCGCCTGACGGAACAGCGCCACGCCGGGGGAACCGCCTCCGCGCTGGAGGTGGAACAGCAGCGCAACCAGCTGGAGCAGAGCGACGCCGCGCTGCTGCCGCTGAGTGCGGAGCGCGACGCCTATCTGAACGCGCTGGCCACCCTGGCCGGGGAAGCGCCCGGCGCGCTCGACGCCATGCTGGCCGCGCCCGCGCCCGTGCCGCTGCCTCCCGCGCAGGTCGCGGTCGGCGATCCTGCCGCGCTGCTCAGGCGCCGTCCCGACATCAGGGCGGCGGAGCGCCAGTTCGCCGCCGCCACCGCCAGGATCGGCGTGGCGGAGGCCGCGCGTTTTCCCAGCCTCAGCTTCATGGGCCTGATCGGCATCGGCGGCACCGATCCGGGCGATCTGGTCGACCTCGACACGCTGGCGGCGATCGCCATGCCGCGCCTGAGCTGGAGCTTCCTCGATTTGGGCCGCAACGCCGCCCGGGTCGGACAGGCCGAAGGCGTCCGGGACGAGGCGGCCGCGCAATATCGGCAGGCGGTGCTCAACGCCCTGCGCGACGGCGAGGACGCGCTTTCGCGCTTTGGCGCGCGGCGGCTGAGCGTCGCCAGCGCCGCCCGGTCGAAGGCCTCGGCTGAGCGCGCCGCCGCGCTGATGCGCCAGCGTTTCGAGGCGGGAACGGCCACCCGCATCCAGCTTCTCGACGCGGAGCGGCAGAGCCTGTCGGCGGCTCAGGCGCTGACCCAGGGGACGGCGGCGATGACGGCGGACTATATCGCCCTGCAAAAGGCGCTCGGCCTCGGCTGGCAATAGGGAATTTAACCTTTCCGCAAGGCTTTGGGAGCGAAATGCCGCGCTGGAGCGCGTTGCCTTGTATCGGGCACAGGCCGCGCGCTTCAAGTTTCTGTTGTCGCATCGTTTTAGGCAGAAAACCGGTTCCCGTCCTTCGACAGGGCTCAGGACAGGCTTTTCCGCACGATGCTCTAAAAGTCCATATTGTCCGATGGAAGCGCGACATGCTCCGGGGGAGGAGTCCGGCAGGGACGGGAGAGCGCGCTTCGGATCGGACAGGAGGGACTTTCAAGTCGGGGCCGCGCATCATCATGTTGAAGAGAATTCGTACCGAGCATGTCGAATTGGGCATGTTCCTCCACAAGATGGAAGGGTCGTGGTTCGCCCACCCCTTCTGGAAGAGCAGGATGCTGCTGGAGGATGCCGAACAACTGGAAACGTTGAAGGCGAGCAAGGTCGAATGGGTGCAGATCGACACCTCTCGCGGCGCTGACCTGAAGCCCAGCGAAGCGCCGGCCCCGCCCCGCGCGCCGGCTGACGACCAGCGTGACCGTCCGTTCGGCCGCGCGGGCGCCACCATTGCCCGGCGCGGGGCGCCGCCGCCCGTCAGCCGTCCGTTCGACCCGCTGTCGAAGGACAGGCTGCCGGCCAAGGCGGAGATGGTTCATGCCAACCGCCTCGCCCGCAAGTCGGTGCGCGCGATGCAGAAGATCTTCGACGATTCCCGACTGGGCAATGCGATCAAGCTCAACAAGCTGGAAACGATGATCGATGAGATCTCCAGCTCCATCCAGCGCAATCCCCACGCCTTCATGGCGGTGACGCGGCTCAAGAACACCAGCGAATATCTCTATCTGCACGCCCTGTCGGTCTGCGCGCTGATGATCAGCCTGGCGCAGCAGCTCCGCCTCTCTCCGGAAGAGGTGCAGCAGGCCGGGCTTGCCGGATTGCTGATGGACGTCGGCATGGGCCATGTGCCGCAGGAAACCTGGGACAAGGACAGTCCGCTGACGCCAGAGGAATGGGAGGTCGTGAAGAGCCACACCACGCTGGCGCATGAATTCCTGGCGCTGGGCGGCGAAATGCCGGACGCCGTGCTGGACGTCTGCCTCCATCACCATGAGCGGTTGGACGGCAGCGGCTATCCCCATGGGCTGAAGGGCGATGAAATCGGACGGTTCGCCCGCATGGCGGCGATCTGCGACACCTATGACGCGATGACGTCCAATCGCATCCACCGTCATGGCGAGGACCCATCCCGCGCGCTGCTGATGCTGGACGAGGCGCAGACGCTCTACGACCCCGAAATCTTCCAGGCGTTCCAGCGCGCGGTCGGCATCTATCCCATCGGATCGCTGGTCCGCCTGCGCTCGCACCGGCTGGCGATCGTGGTCGAGCAGAATGCCGACGACCTGACGCTGCCGGTGGTGCGGCCCTTCTATTCGCTTTCCGACCGCAGCTTCGTGAAGGCGGAGGACATAGACCTTTCCAACTGCTTCGGCGCGGACCAGATCATGACCCGCGAAACGCCGGAGGGTTGGGACATGACCGAATGGCCGGCGCTCAGCGCCAGGCTGCTCGCGGCGGCGGGATGAAGGCGGGGGCCCTGCCCTGAAAATTCGTTGCGCCTGCCCGCCGGGCAGGGGATATAGGCGGCATGATCGTGCCGGATATGCCCTCTACCGCGGCGGGCGTCGCCGTTCATTATGACGAACTGGACCTCGCCTACCGGCGGATCTGGGGCGAGCATGTGCATCATGGCTATTGGCGGACGGGGAGCGAGAGCCCCGCCGAAGCGGCCGAAGCGCTCGTCGAGGAGGTGGAGGCGCGGCTTGCGCCGGAACCGGGACAGAGGCTGTGCGACATAGGATGCGGCTATGGCGCCACCGCCGCCCGGATCGTCGCCCGGCACGACGTCCATGTCACGGGCCTCACCCTCTCCTCCGCGCAGGAGAAGGTGGCAGGCGCGCGTGCGCTGTCCCGCTTCACCTGCCTGCGCCGGGACTGGCTGCACAATGATCTGCCCGATGCGGGTTTCGACGGCGCCTATGCGATCGAAAGTTCCGAACATATGGTCGACAAGGCCCGCTTCTTCACGGAAGCGGCACGGGTGCTGCGGCCCGGCGGGCGGCTGGTCGTCTGCGCCTGGCTGGAGGGCGAAGGCGCGCGGCCATGGGAAGTCCGCCACCTGCTGCGACCCATTTGCCGGGAGGGGCGGCTTCCCGGCATGGGCAGCCGGGCGGATTATGAGGCGCTGGCCGCCCAAGCGGGGTTCGCGCTGCGCGGCCATGAGGATGCCAGCGTCCGCGTCCGCCGCACCTGGGCGATCTGCCTGCGCCGGCTGGCGGTGGCCATGATCCGCGACCCGGCCCTGCGGAGCCTTGCGCTCAGTCCCCGGACCCGGAACCGCGACTTCATCCTCAGCCTGCCGCGCCTGATCCTGGCGCTGCGCACCGGCGCGATGCGCTACGGCATCTTCCTGTGGGAGAAGGACAGCGCCGGTCCTAGGGTGTGAGGGGATTCAGCCCATGGCGACCTGCGTCCGATTTAGCGCAGCGTGCTCTGGCGCAGCCGGGTCCAGCGCTGCGACTGGCACAGGAACAGCACGCATCCCGTCAGCCTGAGCGATCCGTCCGCGTTCAATCCCAATGTCGCGCGGTAGCTTCGCCCCGATTTCGGGTCGTAGGCGCGGCCGCCCTTCCAGATCGCGCCATCGCGGCGGAAACCCCAAAGGGTGAGCAGGCCCAATATCGGCTGCCCGCGCAACTTGGGGTCGGGATTGTTGACATCGGTCGCCGGCACGCCCGGTCCCTTGTCCAGCACTTGCGCGATCCGACCGCACATCTGCCCGCCGCACGGCGCGATCTGCACCACGCCCTTCCGGTCCTCGGTCAGCCAACGACCCTCGACGGACGGCGGCGAGGACGCCGCCGCCATGATCAGGAGCGCGGTGAAATATCCCATGGCATGCACCTCCATGCCCATGAAGATATGCTATGATGCCGGAGAAGAAGAGAGGGCATATGGCCGACCTTTCGATCCGTTCGCGGCAGGAAGAGCAGATGGACGCGCCGGACCTGGACCCCGCCGTCTATGAGCGGGTGCTGCACGACCTCGCCCGCGTGAACCGCTGGACCTTCACTGCCTGGCCCACCATCGCCTTCCTCAACCGCGCGGTCGGTCCGGCCCGGCATTTCCGCCTGCTCGATGTCGGTTTCGGAGACGGCGACGTCCTGCGCGCGGTCGCCCGCTGGGCCCGGAAGCGCGGGATAGAGGCCGAGCTGATCGGCGTGGACCTCAATGAAAAGAGCCTTGCCGCGGCCCGCCACGCGACTCCGCCCGAACTTGCCATCGACTATCGGGCCGGCGACTATCTGGACCAGCCGGAGCGGTTCGACTTCATCATCTCCAGCCAGGTGACGCACCATATGACGGATGCGCAACTGATGACCTTCCTGCGCCATATGGAGGCGGAGGCGCGGATGGGCTGGCTGATCTGCGACCTGCACCGGCATGGATTTGCCCATTGGGGCTTTCCGCTGCTTGCCCGCCTGCTGCGCGTCCACCGCATCGTGCGGGAGGATGGCCGGCTGTCCATTGCCCGGTCCTTCCGCCCCGGCGACTGGGCGGAGCTGTTGCCCCAGGCGGGCATCAGCCTGGACGATGTGCGGATCGTGAGGCGCTTTTCCTTCCGCCTGTGCGTGGAGCGGATATGCGGGTGAGCAGCGCGGCCTGAATGCCGAGCCCCGGCATCATGCCCAGCAGCCGCATCAGCAGCCCGCGTCCCCATGGTCCCGCCGCCCCGTGGCGCAAGGCTTCGGCAATCGCCAGCGGCCGCCGGCTGCGGCGGCGCCACTGGTCCTGCCAGCCCATCGCCGCCTGCGGTCCGCCCCGCAGATAGGCCTGCGCGGCGCTGGTCCCGCTGTGGAGCGCGATGGCGATGCCGTCGCCGGCCAGGGAAGCGATCACCGCGCCCTGATCCCCGATGCGGAAGAGTCCCGGAACGCTCGCCGCCGCGCGCCAGCCATAGGGCACGCCGGCAATCGCCTCAAAAGACGGCGGCATTTTTCCAGCCATGCGGCGGGCCAGATGGGGCGCCTCCGCCATGATCGCCCGCATCAGCGCGGGCGCGCCATCCGACAGCCGGTCCCGCGCAACGGAAAGGCAGAGATTGGCGGTGCCATCCTCCTGCAACAGCAGGCCGGCATAGCCGCCGTCGAACAGGTGCATCTCGATCACGCCCGTCAGGTCCGCGCTGCCGGGCAGGGTCGCGCGGAACCCGACGCAGGGCGGTTCCCGCCGGCCGGTGAGATCGCGGGCCAGCCCGCGCAATTCATGCTTGCCCGTCGCCAGGAACAGCGCGTCGCCAGCCAACCGCCCGCCATCGTCGAACCGGACCGAACGCGCTGCCGGGTCGGCGGCGCGCACCGCCCGGCCCCGCTGGACGACGGCTCCCGCCCGTGCCGCGCGCGCGATCAGCGCTTCGTCCAGCGTCCGCCGCGACAGCCCCGCCGCAACATGGGGCAGCGGCAGTTCCAGATGCCGGCCGTCCGCCACCAGCCGCAACCGCCGTATCGGCCGCGCGCCCAGCGCGACCGCGTCGACACCCAGATCGCCCAGTGCCGCCAGCGCATCCCAGCCGAGGAAGCCGCCGCACACGCCATCATGCGGGCCGCTCCGCCGGTCGAGGAGATGCACCTGCGCCCCCGCCCGAGCCAGGGCGATCGCCGCCGCCGCGCCCGCCGGTCCGCCACCGACGACCAGAGCGGGCAGGCGCGCCGTCATGCCAGCCCTTCGAAACGGAATCCTTCGGCCGCCAGTCCCGGTCCGAAGGCCAGCGCCACCCCCTGCCCCGCGTCCGCCAGCATGTCGTGCAGGATGAACATCAGGGTGGAGGAGGACATGTTGCCGAACCGCGCCAGCACGCTCCGCGACGGCGCCAGGGCATCGCGGCCAAGGTCCAGTCCCTGCTCCACCGCGTCCAGGATCGACCGGCCGCCTGCGTGCACCGCCCATCGGTCTATCCCGGCCATATCGTCGCTTCCCCACAGGCGGCGGCGCACCGAGGGATCGCCCAGCGCCGTCTGGATGCGCCCCGGCACCTCTCCGGACAGGTGCATGACGAAGCCGCTATCCCCTATGTCCCAGCGGATCAGTTCCGCCGAATCCGCGAGGTTGAGCGAGAAGGGCCGGTCGATCGCGACGCCGGCGCCCTCCCCCGTCACCAGGGCGGCGGCCGCGCCGTCCGCGAACTGGAGCATCATCAGCAGCCGCTCGATCTGCCGTTCCGGCTGGAAATGCAGGGAAGACAGTTCGACCGTCACGACCAGCACCCGCGCATCGGGTTCCGACCGGACGATGTGCCGCGCCGTCCGCAATGCCGCGACCGCCGCATAGCAGCCCATGAAGCCGACCAATGTGCGCTCGACCCCCTCCAGCCCCAGCCGTTCGGCAATGATCTGGTCGATGCCGGGGGCGACGAAGCCGGTGCAGCTCGCCACCACCAGATGGCTGATCCGGTCGAGCGGCACCTGCGCCCTCAACCGCGCGATCGCCTCCATCGCCAGGCGGGGCGCATGATCGGCATAGCAGCGCATGCGCAGCGAGGTCGGCGGCATTTCGCCCGCGTAGAAGCCGCCGGGATCGACCGGCGATCCGCCCTCGGCGGTCGGCGGCAGCACGCACCAGCGATGCCCGATGCCGGACCGCTCCGCCATGCGCTGGAACAGCCGGCGCTCGCGCGGATCGTCCAGTTGGCCGGTCGCCCAGCGAATGAAGGGTGCATGCATGTCCAGCGCGGGGACGGCGCACCCGATGGCGTTGATGCGAGCGCGCGTATCGGTCATCGGGTCGTCATGGCTCCTGTCTTCGTGGAACGTCCGGGCAGGGGGAAAGGATCAATCGCGGCAGCCTGGCCTCTGCCGCCCTTAGACCTCCACTTCCTTCTCCAGACGTCCCTCTCCCCCGAAAACCCGCAAATATCGGGCGATCTCCTCCGGCTCGCCTGTCGCCTTGGCGGGGTTGTCGGACAGCTTGACCGCCGGGCGGCCATTGGCCTCCACCACCTTGCACACCAGCGAGATCGGATCGAGCCCGGTCGTGGCAAAGGGCGCGCAACCCCTGAAATCATTAGTGAGGTTGGTGCCCCAGCCAAAGCTCATCCGCACCCGCCCGGCAAAATGCCGGTAGGTCGCCTCGATACTGTCGACATCCATGCCGTCGGAGAAGATCAGCAGCTTCGTCCGCGGATCGCGTCCCTTTTCCCGCCACCAGCGGATGATCCGTTCGCCCCCCTCGATCGGCGGCGCGCTGTCGGGGCGGAAACCCGTCCAGTCCGCCACCCAGTCCGGCGCATGGCGCAGAAACGCCGCCGTGCCGAAGGCATCGGGCAGCACGACCAGCAGGTTGCCGGCATAATGATTGCGCCAATCCTCCAGCACGCGATAGGGGACGGCGGCCAGCGCCTCATCCCCCTCGGCCAGGGCGGCCAGCACCATCGGCAGCTCATGGGCGTTGGTGCCGATGGCCTCCAGATCGGCGTCCATCGCCAGCAGCACGTTGGACGATCCGATGAACCGGCGGCCCAGCCGTTCCTTCAGCGCCTCCACGCACCAGCGCTGCCAGAGGAAGCCGTGCCGCCGCCGCGTGCCGAAGTCGGATATGACGAGATCGGGCAGTTGCGCCAGCCGCTCCACCTTCTCCCACAGCTTCGCCTTGGCGCGGGCGTAGAGCACGTCCAGTTCGAACCGCCCCCGTCCCTTCATCGCCGCGCGGGATCGCAATTCGTTGATGATCGCCAGCGCCGGGATTTCCCACATGCTGCTGTGGGTCCAGGGGCCGTGGAAGCACAGTTCATATTGGCCGTCGACCTTGCGCAGGTCATAGTCGGGCAGGCGGAAATCGGCCAGCCACGCGATGAAATCCGGGCTGAACATCTGCCGCTCGCCATAAAAGCTGTTGCCCGCCAGCCAGATCAGTTCCTTCTTCCCGAAGCGCACGGACCGGGCATGGTCGAGCTGCGCGCGCAATTCGCCCTCGTCGATGACCTCGGCCAGACGCACGGATTGCGTGCGGTTGATCAGCTTGAAGGTCGCCTGCACATCCGGGTAGAGGTGGCGGATCATCTGGAGCATCAGCAGCTTGTAGAAATCCGTGTCCAGCAGGCTGCGGACGATGGGGTCCAGCCGCCAATTATGATTATAGGTGCGGTTGGCGATGTCGGTGTAAACCATCGAAATTCCGTTCAGCCCGTGACCGGCCCCAGTCTATGCGCGACAGGCGCGACTGTCAGCCATCGTCGCCAATTGAACCGGATATGATCCCGTTCCCCTTCATCTGCAAAGACGGCGCCGTCCTCGCCCATCCGTGACCCGGCCGGCCGTGTCCTGCGGCCATGATGGCCGGAACCCGCGCCGCGCGCCATTTTCATACGCAATTTCTATGCCCTGCCCTTTTCCCCTCTCTCGATTTCAAACGCCGCCCTGTCCTAATTGAGCGGCGGCAGACGATGGCCCGTCCCGCACCCCGCGCGACAGCTTCGGCTGCGGGAGTTTCCTTATGCAAGACATGCTCTGGATCGGCCTGATCCTGATCCTTCTGGCCGCCAGCCTCGGCTATGCCGCGCTGTGCGGGCGGGCGTGAGGGCGGGCGCCATGACCATCGACCTCTGGCTCGCCACGTTCACCGCCATCGGCCTCCTCCTCTATCTGGTCGCGGTGCTGGCGCGGCCCGAACGCTTTTAGGGAGGCGCGTTCCATGACCTTTCAGGGATGGCTGCTGATCGCGGCCTTTGTCGGCCTGTTGCTGATCCTCGTGAAGCCGGTCGGCCTCTGGCTGTTCGCGCTTTACGAAGGACGCCGCACGCCGCTTCACGGCCTGCTCGGCCCCGTGGAGCGCGGCTTCTACCGCCTTTCGGGCATCGATCCGCGCGAGGAACAGGGCTGGCGCCGCTATGCGGTGCATATGCTGGTCTTCAACACGGCGCTGCTGCTCCTCACCTATGCGCTGCTGCGCATGCAGGCGGTGCTGCCGCTCAACCCGCAGCATCTGGGCGCGGTGAGCGGACATCTCGCCTTCAACAGCGCGATCAGCTTCACCTCGAACACCAACTGGCAGAGCTATGCCGGGGAATCGACCATGTCGAACCTCAGCCAGATGCTGGCGCTCACCATCCATAATTTCCTTTCCGCGGCGACGGGCATTGCGCTCGCTTTTGCGCTGTTCCGGGGATTTGCCCGGCGCAGCAGCGCGACCATCGGCAATTTCTGGGCCGATATGGTGCGGGTGACGCTCTATCTGCTGCTGCCGCTCTGCGTCCTCCTCGCGATCTTCTACATGGCGAGCGGCGTGCCGCAGACGCTGGCGGGACCGGTTGAGGTCACGACGCTGGAAGGCGCGAAGCAGACGCTCGCCCTGGGACCGGTCGCGGGTCAGGAGGCGATCAAGATGCTGGGCACCAACGGCGGTGGCTTCTTCAACGCGAACAGCGCCCATCCGTTCGAAAATCCGACGGCGCTCACCAATTTCGTGCAGATGCTGTCGATCTTCGCCATCGGCGTCGGCCTCACCCACAGCTTCGGCAAGGCGGTGGGCAATGTGCGGCAGGGATGGGCCATCCTCGCCGCGATGATGGTCCTGTTCCTTGCCGGCGTCGCGATCACCTGTTGGCAGGAGGCGGCCGGCAATCCGGTCCTCCATCATCTGGGCGTTCCCGGCGGCAACATGGAGGGGAAGGAGGTACGTTTCGGCATCGCTGCCTCCGCCCTCTTCTCCGTCATCACCACGGCGGCGAGCTGCGGCGCGGTCAACGCCATGCATGACAGCTTCACCGCCATCGGCGGCCTCGTCCCCCTGTTCAACATGCAATTGGGCGAAGTGGTGGTCGGCGGCGTCGGCGCGGGCATATACGGCTTCCTGCTGTTCGCCATCCTCGCCGTGTTCGTGGCGGGGCTGATGGTCGGCCGCACGCCGGAATATGTCGGCAAGAAGATCGAGAGCCGGGAGGTGAAGCTCGCCGTCCTCGCCATCGCCGTGCTGCCGATGGCGATACTGGGCTTCACCGCGATTGCGAGCGTGTTGCCGGCGGGCCTTGCCGGCCCGCTCAACAAGGGACCGCACGGGTTCAGCGAGATCCTCTACGCCTTCACCAGCGCGGTCGCCAACAACGGATCGGCCTTTGCCGGACTGACCGCCAACACCCCCTTCTACAACGGCCTGCTGGGCGTGGCGATGTGGATCGGCCGCTTCTTCATCATCATACCCATGCTGGCCATAGCCGGCGGACTGGCGGCGAAGAAATACACGCCGGAAACCGCGGGCAGCTTCCCCACCACGGGGCCGCTGTGGACCGGGCTGCTGGTCGGCATCGTGCTGATCGTCGGCGGCCTCACCTTCCTCCCCGGCCTTGCCCTTGGCCCCATGGCCGATCATCTCGCGATGGTCCGTGGCCAGCTCTTCTAAGGATCACAAGCCCATGCCCCGGTCCGAAACCCGTTCGCTCTTCACCGCCGACCTCATCCTGCCCGCGATGGGCGACGCTTTCCGCAAGCTGAACCCCAGGGACCTGATCCGCAACCCGGTGATGTTCACGACCGCCGCCGTGGCGGTGCTGCTGACGCTGTTGCTGGCCGTGGGGCAGGATCATCTTGCCCCTGGCTTCAAGCTGCAACTGGTGGCCTGGCTGTGGCTGACGGTTCTGTTCGGCACCTTTGCGGAGGCGCTGGCCGAAGGGCGGGGCAAGGCGCAGGCCGCTTCGCTGCGCGCGACCAAGGCGGAACTGACGGCCAGGCGGCTGAAGGGCGACGCGGTCGAGACCGTCCCGGCAAGCGCGCTCAGGATGGGCGATGTCGTGCTGGTCGAAACCGGCGACCTCATCCCATCCGACGGAGAGGTGGTCGCCGGCGTCGCTTCGGTCAACGAGGCCGCCATCACCGGCGAATCCGCGCCGGTGATCCGGGAGGCGGGCGGCGACCGCAGCGCGGTGACGGCGGGCACGCGCGTCATTTCCGACCGGATTCGGGTGCGGGTGACGGTCAATCCGGGACAGGGCTTTCTGGACCGCATGATCGCGCTGGTGGAGGGCGCCGAACGGCAGAAGACGCCCAATGAGATTGCGCTGACGCTGCTGCTGGTCGGCCTGACCATCATCTTCCTGATCGCCGTGGGCACGATTCCGGGCTTTGCCAGCTATGCCGGGGGCGCCGTGCCGGTGGCGATCCTCGCCGCCTTGCTGATCACGCTGATTCCCACGACCATCGCCGCCCTCCAATGAAAGAACGCAAGAGGAAATTTCGCAAGGCTGTTGGTCGATAATCCTCACGGTTTGCTCCTTCGCGGTCCGCCGGCGTCATAACGGACGAGTTTCTCCATTCGCGGGCCGACGCTTGCCCGCGACAAGGCTCTTCAACCAACCTCCAATCCGTGCCCCGAATCCGTTGGATTCAGTCACAAAGTGGCCTTCGGTCCCGGACTTCCTATCCTCCTCAGTGAGCGCAGATCCGCATTGCGGAACTCGCTAGTGCGCGATCAGGACAGTCGGGATTCAGTCTGCCACTCAGGGCGCGCGTCGCGGGACTGGTACTCCCGCTTATCGCGCAGCACATGGTAGGCAATTGTCAAAAGCTTGCGCGCCACAGCGACCTTGGCACGATTGGCGCCTTTGGTGGTCTTGTGACGATAATATTCGAACTTCAGGGCGGGATCGGACACAATTGCGGGAACAACTGCTTCGACGAAGGCCCATCGCAACCATTTGTTGCCGCCCTTGATAATGCGCCCATTGAACGTCTTGCCACCACTCGAATAAGTCGAGGGCACAAGGCCGGCATAGGCCGCAAGCTTTCGTGGTGATCGGAAACGACTTACGTCGTCTATCTCTGCTGCGACCAGTCGAGCAAAAAACTCCCCTAG